>JAYUZK010000189.1:0-4037 GCA_043751835.1 Gemmatimonadota bacterium
GTCACGGCGGTGGCGGCGGGCTCGGCCGTGGTGCGGGCAGTATCCTTGGCCGACGCCACCAAGCGAGACTCCGTCGTGGTTCGGGTCTTCCCCCGTTCCCCCATTCCGGCCTGTGGCGCGGCGACGTTCGTGGTCGATACGATTCGAAGCTTTCGCCGCCTCACCCAAGCCCAGTCGCCCTATCGGTTGCCACAGAACGCGGTCGTCATGTCGGGGGCCACCCTGGCGATTGATCCCGGCGTCACGATCTGCGCCGACGCCGGGGTGACGCTGACTGCCCGGGTGGGAGGCAGCCTTTCGGCTCGCGGTACCGCCGCCGATCCGATCCGCTTCACCGCCACCAATCCGGGCCAGCCGTGGGGCGGTCTCCGCTTTTCCGACGTGCCCCTCGCCGATTCCAGCTTCGTCACCAACGCCGTGCTGGAACTTGGCGCCCTTTCGCCAATGACGATCTGGACGAGCCCGCACCCGGTCGTGTACGACAGCGTTCGATTCCGGCTATGGACCGGGGCCGCCGTGGCGTTGCAGCGGGGGCGGCTCAGCCGCTCGGTCGTCGACACCACCATCATTGGCCGGTCGGCGGCCGTCTATCTCGGGCAGGGTACAACGTTCGAGAACACCACGGTCCGGCAGGCGGATTCCGCGGGAGTCATGGCGGCGGGCGCGGTCCGGTTCGTGGGCGGCCGGATCGAAGGTGCCGAAACCGGGTTGGTGAACCTGATCGGGAGCCTTCCTCCGCAAGTGTTTAGCGGCGTTCGGATTACCGCCAACCGTGGCGTCCCCGCGAGACTCGAGCCCAATTGGGTTGCCGTCATCGCCCGGGACTCGGTGAAGCAGCTCCTGTTCCTCGGGAACGGGATCAACGCCATCGCGACCGAAGGCACCCTGGTGAACGACACGATCCGGGTCTTCGGCCACTTGGGTCTTATCGTGACCGGATTGACGGTGGACGCGCGTTCCTTGCTGGTGGCCCGGCCCGGAGCTCAGATCTTGATGGAGGCCAGCAGCATTCTCAATACGGGCGGCTTCATCACCTTCGCGAACGGTGGTCGCCTCGACTCCCGGGGCACCTTCACGCGCCCCGTGCTGTTCTCGACCGCGAATCCCTTGAACCTGTTCGATGGGCTCTTCTTCTTCGGCAGCCTGACAGGGGGGCCACTGACGGCCCCCCCGGGCGACACCACCCGGATCATCAACACCGTCGTCGAACGGGGCGGCAACACCGGGTCGGCGATCCAGATCTCGACCGATGGTTTGCCGGTTGTGATTGATTCGAGCCTGGTGCGACTGGGCCCGGCCACCGGGATTCAGGTCGGCTACGCGCCGGGGCCGTCGTTCGTCCTGGATACCACCTCGGTCGACCATCCGGCACGGATCACCCGCTCGCGGGTCGAGACCTCCGGTTCTTCGTTCGCGGCGGCGGTGCTGCTGATGGCCAGTTCAACGATGACCAATTCTGTCATCCGTGGCAACGTTGGCGTCGGGCTGGGGCTGTTCAAGGGAGTGGTGGATTCGGTCACGATCAGCGGCAACGGGGGTGACGGTGTCACGATCCTCGCGTTGGCAAACACAGTCGGGCCGCTCACCCTGATCTGGTCGAACATCTTCGGCAATGCCGGATTCTCGGCCCGAAACAACAATGTGAACAATCCGGTGTCGGTCGGTAACAACTGGTGGGGTATCAGCGGGGCCAACATCATCGGCCCGGCCGATGCCACTCCCCAGTTGAACGGCCCGATCGGGCTCATCACGCCCTATCCGATCCCGCCCTCACTGGCCCCTGCGGCAACGGCGGGAGCCGTGGCCCCCGCCGTGCGAATTCCGGCCTTCCGTCCGTTCCCGCCTCGTTGGCGGAACCGGACGGGGCGGCAGTGATCGTCAGCCGCCGAGGGCCCGGAGCCGAGCCTCGGCCCGGCTCCGCTGTGCCAATGCAAAATCCGCGGGTGACGTCTTGAGGAACTGGGTGTACAGGTTCTTCGCCTTGCTCGGATTCCGTCCCTCCTCGATCAGCGCCGTGGAGTAGAGGAGGAGCGATTGGAGCCTGCCGTGTTGCGGCGCCGAACTCTCGGTGGCTTTGGGGGCGGCGGGAAGGGGGGCGAGGCGCATGCCCTTGTTCATCGCGTCGGCCAGTTTGACCGTGAGGTCGAGCAGGTCGTCGGCTCCGCCGGATACCGTCTCGACGTACGCCACCTCCGACGTCTCGACGTTGACCGCCCGGGCATCGAGCCGGAGCCGCTCCTTGCGGTCGATGACGAACCCGCCGGTGACGATGTATTGCGCGCCCAGGATCTTCCCGAGCCGGGCCGCGGTGCCCGGATCGACCCGACCGGTCTTGGCAAGGTCCTGCTCCTCGAGCAACTTCATCACCCGGGCGCGTTCGACCAGAATGATCTTCGGGTTGCGGCTCAATTCGGTCATCAGCATATCCGAGATGCCGGCCCGAAAGGGCTCATACCGGGCCGCATCGGCGGTGAGAGCGCTGTTGTTGAAGTCGAGGACGGCTATGGTCGGCGGTTTGGCGTCGGACTGGCCCACTGCCGCGGATGAGAAGACCGCGAGCATGACGGAGAGTGTCTGTAGTTGTGTCATGGATTCCCCCTTGGTTCGGCGAGATCGGTTGATGGAACCTAACCGGATGACGGCCTCATGTCTGTGACCCCTCCTTCCGGTGCGGATCGCCCCTGCCCGACCTGCGGCGTGTCGTACCCGCTTGATGCACTGTTCTGCCCGGGCGACGGCACACCCCTCGCACCGCTCGCGGTACCGCTCATCGGGCGGACCATCGGTGGCCGATATCACGTCACCAGAGAGCTCGGGCGCGGGGGCATGGGGCACGTCTACCTGGCGACGCAGCTGCCGATGAAGCGCCCATGTGCCCTCAAGGTGATCCGGCCCGATCGCGGTTGGGATCCAGCTTCGGTGGCCCGTTTCCACCGGGAAGCGGAGAACGCCAGCCGGATCAGCCACACCAACGTGGCTCAGGTCTACGATTCCGGTGAGGCGGACGGTCTGGCCTATCTGGCGATGGAATTCGTCGACGGCGAGCCGCTCTCCGCCTTGCTGGGCCGGGAAGGGAAGCTCGGCCCCCGCCGAACCGCCCGCATCATCTGGCAAGTCGCCAACGCGCTCGGGGCCGCCCACTATCTCGGCATCGTGCATCGCGACCTCAAGCCCGAAAACGTGATGCTGACCAAGTACCGGGACTGGGTTGATTTCGTGAAGGTCGTCGATTTCGGGATCGCGAAGGCTCCGGTGGAGGGGCAACAGGTGACCTCGGCCAGCGCCATCATCGGGACCCCTGAGTACATGAGCCCCGAGCAATTCATCTCGGGGAACGTCGATGCTCGGGCCGATGTCTATGCCCTCGCGTTGCTGACGATCCGGATCCTGACCGGCACGCTGCCGCCGATTGTCGGCCCGAAGGCACTGATGCAGCCGTCCGGCATCCCGGACCCGCTCGAGCTCAAGGCGATGCCCGAAACGGCTGCCTGGCCGGAGCCCGTGTTCGCCGCGCTGAGTCGTGCCTTGGCGCGGGATGCCTCGGCGCGGACTCCCTCGGTCGATCAGTTCGCGGTGGAGTTCGCCGAAGCGGCGAGCCGGTGGGAGCCGTCGGACGGGTCGGCGGAACCCTGGGAGGGGCGGTTGGGGACCGCATCGGGCGAGTCGCGTCAGGCGGTCCAGGGGGGCGCGCCGCCCCAGCGACGGAACCGGAGACCGTTGCTGGCCGGCGTCGGGGTCCTCGTCGTGGTCGGCGCCCTCTCTCTGCTCTGGTTCCGATCGGCGAGTGGGCCTGCCGCGCCAACGAGCCCGCCGCTTCTCCCGCCGGTCGCGGTGCCCCCGGCCCCGCCGTCGGTCGTGCCCCCGTCACCGCCGACGGAGGCCACTCTGCCTGATTTGGCTGCGACCGAGGCTGACTCGGTCAGCCTGCTCGATCGCCTCACCGACCCGTCGCGTGTCACCGACCAGTCGGCCCGTCGCGCGGTGTCGTTGTACCGGCGGCTGTTGCCGACTCTCACGATCCCCGCCAGCCGGGCGGC
>JAYUZK010000190.1:0-12482 GCA_043751835.1 Gemmatimonadota bacterium
GAGGGCGGGACCGGGGCGGCGCCGCTGGAGTTCTCGGACTCGGTGGGCACGCCGCTCAACGAGGGGCTCAGCTTCGTGCACAACGCGCTGATCGGCGCCGGGCTCCGCGACCGGATCCGGATCATTGCGTCGGCCAAGGTGAACACCGGATTCCAGATCGCCACCAAGATTGCGCTGGGCGCCGACATGTGCAACGCGGCCCGCGCCATGATGTTCGCGATCGGCTGCATCCAGGCGCTCCGCTGCAACAGCAACCACTGCCCCACCGGCGTCGCGACCCAGGACCCCCAACTGGTGGCCGGCCTCCACGTGGGCGACAAGTCCACCCGGGTGGCACGCTATCACAAGGAAACCGTGAAGAGCTTCTTCGAAGTCCTGGGCGCCGCCGGCTTCAGCAAGCCGTCCGAACTCAAGCCGTGGTACATCATGCGGCGGGTGAACGGGACCGAGATCCGGAACTACAGCGAGATCTACCCCGCCATCGAGCCGGGCTCGCTGCTGGCCTCGACGGTCACCGGGAGCCTCGCCCGGGCCTGGGAAGCGGCCAGTCCGGACCGGTTCTAGGCGCAACCGGTTGACGAACGCGCCCGGGACCGTAACCTTCAGGGACCCCCGAAACGACCAGGCACCCATGGAAAAAGTCAGCTTCACCCGGCTGTCGGACGGCACCCGCGAGGACTACTTGATGCTCGAGGTGTTCGAGCGGAAGCACGCCGAGACCGTCGTAGACCGGATCCTCACGCAACTCAGGGCCCTCAAGGACGAGCCGCTGCCACTCCAGGTGGACCGGCTCGAGCACTCGCTTCAGACCGCAACCCGGGCCTGGAAGGACGGGGCCAGCGAGGAAATGATCGTGGCCTGCGTGCTCCACGACATCGGCGACGAACTCGCACCCTACAACCACTGCGAAGTGGCGGCGGCCATTCTTCGGCCCTATGTGTCGGAGGAAACTTACTGGGTGGTCAAGTACCACGGGGAGTTCCAGGCCCACTACTACGCCCACCATCACGGCACCTTCACCGATACCCGGGCCCGTCACGAGGACAGCCCGTACTACCAGGCCTGTTTGGACTTCTGCGCCAAGTGGGACCAGGAAGCGTTCGACCCGGCCTACCAGAGCCAGCCGCTGGAATTCTTCGAGCCGATGGTACGGCGGATCTTTGCCCGCGAGCCGTTCAAGCACGACCGGGGCAACGTCGGCACCCTCTGATCCCTAACGCCCGGACCGGCGGCCTTAGCCAGGGGCCGCCGGACGCAGTGCCGGGTGACCGTGGAACGCCCGCCGCGCCGATCCCCAGACCGACCAGCGGAAGAAGCCGGCCCGCCACAAAACTCTCCCCGAGCAGCGTCACCCCCAAGGCATACGGCAGCTCGGCCAACGCCAGCGCGCCGAGGTACTTCGGCAGCGGGTAGCGCACGATGCCGAGCACATAGCCCGGGACCTCGGAGGGGAGCGCCCGCTGAAAGAGGAAGCTCAGCGAGAACGGCGCGACGGCCCGAGAGGAACGTCAGCATGGCCGCCAGCGCCGCGAACGCGACGAACAGGAAGGGAGCCACCGTTGGGTAATGGATCATCGTCGCCCGAATGACTGCCAACCAGCCCAGGACCGTGGCGTGGACCGAGTGGATCGAGGCCGCCCGCCACCAGATGGCGTGCGAAGAAGATTCGGGGGAATATGGGCAGCGATCCGGCTTGGCGAAGCGTTCAGACGGCTCATCCGGTCTTCAGGTCACCTTCATCCCGCTCGACCGACTCTTCACACATCTGGGTTCCGTCTCTTCTCCGAGCGGTGGGTTCCGTATGTCCGCAACCGAAATACTTCCCCGCATCATTCAGGGCGGGATGGGCGCTGCCGTGTCCGGCTGGCGTCTGGCGCGGGCCGTGGCCCTTCGTGGCCAGATGGGCGTCGTCTCCGGCACCGGCATCGACACCGTGTTCGTCCGCCGACTGCAGGACGGCGATCCCGGCGGGCACCTCCGACGCGCGATGGCGGCGTTTCCGATCCCCCGGGTGGCCGAGGCGGCGCAGGCAAAATATTTCCGGCCCGGCGGCCGGCCTGACGGCACACCCTACGCCATGATCCCGATGCACCGGCTCGGCATGCCAATCCGCCAGCAGGAGTTGCTGATCCTGGCGGGCTTCGCGGAAGTCTGGCTCGCCAAGGAAGGCCACGCGGGCGAGATCGGCATCAATCTCCTGACCAAGATCCAGCTTCCTACTCTCGCCACCCTGTATGGCGCGATGCTCGCCGGGGTCGGCTGGGTCCTGATGGGTGCCGGTATTCCTCGTGAGATCCCCGCGGCGCTCGATCAGCTGGCGCTCCATCAGCCCGCAGCGCTCAAGCTCGACATCGACGGCCCGGCGCCCGCCGATCCGGTGATGATCACATTCGAGCCCGCCGCCTGCTGGGATGCGCTGCCGCCACCGCTGACGCGGCCCCGGTTCCTGGCGATCGTCGCGAGCAACTCCCTGGCCACCGTGCTGGCGCGGAAGGCAAGCGGAAAGGTGGACGGCTTCGTGATCGAAGGCCCCACCGCGGGCGGTCACAACGCCCCGCCCCGCGGCCGGCCCGAGCTGAACGACATCGGCGAGCCGATCTACGGGCCGCGGGATGTGGTGGACTACACCCAGGTGAGCGCGTTAGGCCTGCCGTTCTGGATCGCGGGGGGGGCGGGGTCGCCGGACGGCCTGGTGGCGGCGCTGGCGATCGGCGCGGCGGGGATTCAGGTGGGGACGATGTTCGCCTACGCGGAGGAATCCGGGTTCGATGCGGCCATCCGCTCGTCGGTCCTGGGCGCGGTCGCCCGCAGGGAGGCAACGGTCTACACCGATCCCAAGGCCTCACCCACCGGCTACCCGTTCAAGGTGGTGCACTGGCCTGAGGAGCCGGTGGGCGATCACCCCCGAAACAGGAACTGCGACCTGGGCTACCTCCGGGTGCCGTACGTCAAACCCGATGGCGGGATCGGTTATCGCTGCGCCGCGGAGCCGGAAGATCAGTACGTTCAGAAGGGTGGTCACCTCGAAGACACGATCGGGCGGCAGTGCCTCTGCAACGGGCTCCTGTCGGTGATCGGGCACGCGCAGATCCGGGAGGGGGAGGCGGAGCCCCCGCTGGTGACCAGCGGGGACGACCTGCTCAAGATGGGCGGCTTCCTGGCCGGCCGAGACCACTACTCGGCCGACCAGGTGCTGGACTACCTGCTCAGGGTGTGACCGCCTTGTCGCCCCACTTCTGGTACCAGCTCATCATGTAGAGCTGGGTCCGCATGAAGTTGGACGGCTTGGAGCCCGTCCCGTGGTACTCACCCTGGAACCGGAGCAGCTCGGTCGGGACATGGAGCTGCTTCAGGGCCGCGTAGTACTCCTCCGACTGCGGCATCGGGGTCCGGAGGTCGAGCTCGCCGGTCATCAGCAGCGTCGGCGTCTTGACGTTCTTCACATACATCAGCGACGACTGCTTGAGCCACGGCGCGGGATCTTCCCAGAACGGCTTGTCGAAGAAGTTGTCGGTGAAGAGCGGAATGTCGGTGTGACCGTTGAAGCTCAGCCAGTCGATCACCGGGCAGCGGACCGCGGCCGCGGCGAACCGCGTGGTGTGGCCGATCACCCAGCTCGACAGCACCCCGCCGCCGCTGCAGCCACCGACGTACATCCGGCGCTGGTCGATGTAGCCCCGGCCCACCACCGTGTCCACCGCGGCCATCAGGTCGTCGTAGTCGACACTCGGATAGGCCCGCTCGATGGCGTTCCCGAAGGCAGTGCCATAGCTGGTGCTGCCGCGCGGGTTGACGTAGAGAACCACGTTCCCGTTGGCCGCGAAGTTCTGGTGCATGAAATTGAAGCCCACGTTGTAGGCCCCGTGCGGACCGCCGTGGATCTCCATGACCATCGGATACTTCTTCGTCCGGTCGAAGTTGGGTGGCTTGATGACCCAGCCCTGCACCTTGGCGCCGCCGCTCGAGGTGAACCAGAGCTCCTCGACTTCGCCCAGCTTGATCCGGCCCAGGACGTCGCTGTTGACGTCGGTGAGCCGGGTGATATCGCTGGGCTTGGCGAGCGCCACCTTCACCACGTCGCCCGGTTCCCAGTAGGCCGACCGGGTCCCGACCGCGATTCCGTTCTTCGAGATCGACGAAATGCCGAGCATGTGGTTCCCGGTCGTCACCTGCCGGTAGCCGCCCTTCATCGACTGGAAGTAGAGGTTGCTGGTGCCGTGATTCTCGGCTTCGAAATAGAGCCCGGTCCCGTCCTCGGCCCAGGTCATCCCGCTCACGTCGCGGTCGAGATCGCCCGACGCGAGCCGCAGGTTGGTGCCGTCGATTCCCATCAGATACAGCTCACCGGTCTTGTAGCTCTTCCGGCTCGAATCCTGACCGGCCAGCGCGATGGTCTTGCCGTCGGGTGACACCGACGGGCGGGACCATGTGCCCGGCCGGGTCGTGAGCTTCTTCATCGTGCCCGTCGCGACCTCCACGATGTGCAGGTCGGAGTTCCGATAGTTGAAATCGGCATTCGCCTCGAGGTAGCCGTCGAAGACGATGCTCCGGCCATCCGGGGTCCAGTCGTACCCCACGCCGCCGCCCAGGCCGTCGAACTTGGCGCCGACGTCGAACTCGCCCCGGGTGATGTCACGCGGAGTACCGCCATCGGCGGGAACTACGAACAGATGGGTGTAGGCCAGCTTCATGAAGCCGGCCCGATCCTGCCGGTAGTGGAGATCGGTCACCCGCCGCGGCGGGGCCGTCCACTTGGCGCCGGCCGGGGCCGCGGGCATGCTGATCTTCCAGGCATTGTCGTAGGGAACGTCGGCCGCGAACGAGAGCCACTTCCCGTCCGGCGACCACGCCAGCGCCGACGGCGCCTCATCGACGCGGGTCACCTGCGACACCGCGCCTTCCGCATCCATCCACCGCACGAAGATCTGCGGCCTCCCGTCCGCCTCGGCGATATAGCCGATCCGGGTGCCGTCCGGCGACCAGCGCGGGCTTCCGCCTTTGACCAGGAAACGCTGCTTGGTGCCATCCCCGTTCATGATCCAGAGGGCGGCATCCCAGCGGTCCTCCTGCTGGTTCACCCAGCGACGGGTAAAGACGATCCGGGATCCGTCGGGCGAAATCTGGGCGTCACCGACCTGCTCCCAGTCGAGATAGTGCTGCACGGTGAGCAGGGTGTCGGAGGGCGTTTCCTGCGCGGCGAGCACGCCGGACCCGCACGCGGCCATCGCGAGCGCGGCCGCGACGGTGGTGCCGATGGGACTCTTCATGGCTTCCTCGGAATTGGAATGGGGTGAACGGGTTGAATCTCGGGCTCGGGGAACGGAACGCAAGGCTTCGGACCAGCCTTGGGGGCGCGGAACCTCTAATGACCGACCAGTCACTTGCAGAAATTCCCGAGGTCCATTAATTACCGGCCGGTCATTAAGCAAAAGACATGGCGACACCGACCCCAAACCCGCAGCCCCGCTGGCACCGCCGCCCGGAAGACCGCCCCGTGGAAATCCTCGTGGCGGCGATCGAGTTGTTTGGCGAAGTCGGCTTTGCCCGGACCAAGCTTGAGGACGTGGCGAAACGGGCCGGCGTCTCCAAGGGCACCCTCTACCTCTATTTCGACTCGAAGGAAACGCTGTTCCGCGAGATGGTCCGGAGCCGGGTCACCGCCCACCTCGAGCTCGGGGAGACGCTGCTGGCCCAGACCGGCCGGACGGCTCGTGAACTCCTGGAGCAATTCATCCGGCGCTGGTGGGAAATCGCGAGACAGCCGGAGATGGCCAGGATCACCCGGCTCCTGCACGCCGAGCTCGGGAATTTTCCGGAGCTGGCCCGGTTCTTCGTGGACGAGGTGATCAGCCGGACCCGGCGACAAATCACCGCGCTGGTGGCCCTGGGCGTCGAGCGGGGCGAGTTCAGGGCCGTACCCAACGCCTTTCCGAGTGCGGCCATCGCGTCGCTGGTGGTCCATGGCGCGCTCCGCCAGCGGTTCTTCGCGCCGCACGACCCAGAGGCACTCACGGACGACCAGGTGATCGACGGCATCGTCGATCTGGTATTTCACGGCATGGCGCTACCGGGCCAGGCCTCGAGGACGGACCCATGCTGATTCCCCTGTTCCTGTCGCTCGCGGCCGCTCCGGCCTCCGACACGCTGACCCTCGTGAAGGCCATCGAACTGGGTCGCGCCCGCACGGTGGCGGCCGTGGTGGCGCGGCTGGGCTCCCAAGTGGCCCAGGCCCGGGTGAGCCAGCGCCGGGCCGACCTCCTGCCTAACGTCGCCGGTTCGGCATCGCTCACCCGGCAGACCTTGAACCTCGACGAGTTCGGGATTCCGGTCGCCAAGGGCGTCACCGATCCGTTCTCGCTGTTCAACTTCCGGGTCCGGGTCCAGCAGACGGTGTTCGACCCCGCCGCGTTCAGCCGGCTCGCCGCCACCCGCGATTCCGTGGCCGCCGCCGGGTTCGACGCCACCGTGGCCGGCACGGTGGCGGGGGCCACCGCCGGGTTCGCCTTCCTCCGCGCCCTCTCGGCCGACGAGACCGTGGCCGCGCGACAGGCCGACAGCACGCTGGCCGCGCGCCTCCTCGAGCAGGCGCGTCAGCTGAACCAGGCCGGGATCACCGCCGCGATCGACGTCACCCGGAGCGAAGGGAACGCCGCCACGGGGCGGGCGCAGCTCGCGGTGGCGAGGAACCAGCGGGACCGGGCCCGCCTCGATCTGGTCCGGGCGCTCGACTTCCCAGCCGACACCGTACTGACCCTGGCCACCGATTTCGGCACCACGGCGACGGACCTGCCGGCCGACCGCGAGCTGCCGGCCTTCGGGCTGGCCCACCGGGGCGACCTGATGGCCGAACGGCAGCGGCTCATCGTGATGGAAAGGGGCCGGCAGGCGATTCGGGCCGAGAATCTCCCCAGCGTGTCGGCCTCGGGTGCAATGACCGAGAGCGGCCGCGAGACCGGCGCCTTGAAGAGCACCTGGGTGGCCCAGCTGGGCGTGGCGATTCCGATCCTCGATGGCTGGCGGCGCCAGTTCCGGTCCCGCGAGCAGGGGCTCCGGATCGAGGCGCAGGCGCTCAGGGTCAAGGACCTGGAGCACGAGATCGACATCCAGGTCCGGCAGGCCACCCTCGACGTGGCCTCGGCCGCCGAGCAGGTGACCTTGGCGGCCGACCGGCAGCGGCTGGCCGAGCGGGAAATGACGCAGGCCGAAGAGCGGTTCCAGGCCGGGGTGGCGGGCAGCATCGAAACCACCACGGCCCAGTCGGGGCTCGTGGCGGCGCGGGACGCGGTGATCCAGGCCCGGGTGGGTCTGAGTGTCGCCCGGGTGGGGCTGTACCGGGCGTTAGGCATTCTCGAACAGTTGCGGTGAGGAGCGGACGATGACAGGCGGCAGGGGAGGCATGAGCGGGCCGATCGGTGCCACGGCCGAGATGGCGGCGGTCCGGAAACGGCCGGCCACACCACTCATCGTGGCGGCGGTCGTGGTGCTGGTGGGCGGATTCATCGGCTGGCGGCGGCTGGTCTTTGCCCAGCACCATGTAACCACGGACAACGCCCAGGTGGACGGCCACATCACGGCGGTGGCCCCGCGGGTCCCGGCGTTCGTGGCCCGGGTCTACGTGGACGACAACCAGCGCGTGAAGGCCGGCGACACCCTCGTCGTGCTCGACAACCGCGACTTCAGGATCCGGCTCGACCAGGCCGAGGCCGATCTCCGCACCGCCGAGGCGTCGGTCGGGCGGCGAGGCCGGATCGGTCAGGCCGCCGCCACCCGCGCCGCCACCGTCGAGACCGCGTCCGGCGCCCTCGCCAACGTGCGGGCAGCCGAGGCCAGCCTGGCGAAGGCCCGGACCGACTACGAGCGCTACAAGACGCTCGCCGCCCAGAAGGTGATCCCGGCCCAGCAGCTCGATCAAGCCCAGTGGGCCGTGGCCACGGCCCAGGCGTCCCTCGAAGCGGCCCAGCGTCAGGCCGCCGCGGCGTCGAACCAGACCGAAGCCGCCACGGCGGGGGTTCGGATCGCCGAATCGCGCATCATCTCGGCGCGCGCCGCGGTCGACAACGCCCGGCTGCAGGTCGGCTTCACCGTGATCACCGCGCCCGCCAGCGGCGTCATCGCCAAGCGGGCAGTGGAAGCGGGGGCGCTCGTCGCCGTTGGCCAGCCGCTGATGGCGGTGGTACCCGACGAAGACATCTGGGTCACCGCCAATCTCAAGGAAACCCAGCTCACCAAACTGGTGGTCGGGAACGAAGTCGAGTTCACGGTGGACGCCTATCCGGGCCAGACCTTCAGGGGCAGGGTGGCGTCGTTGAGTCCGGCCACCGGCGCCCGGTTTGCGCTGCTGCCACCGGACAACGCCACCGGCAACTTCACCAAGGTCGTCCAGCGGGTGCCGGTCCGGATCACCATCGAATCCCCGAGGGACCAGGCCCGCCCGCTTCGTCCGGGGATGTCGGTGGACGTGACCATCAAGGTGTCCTGACCGATCCATGGCCTCGGCGGCCATCCCGACCCACGTCACCTCGCCCGCGGACCGGGCGGAGATCTATCGCGTCCGCTACCTGATCGCCTTCGCGGTGACGCTGGCAAGCATGCTGGAGCTGATCGATACCAGCATCGTGAACGTGGCGCTCCCCCACATGATGGGGAACCTGGGCGCCACCCTGGAGGAGATCGCCTGGGTCAGTACCGGCTACATCGTGGCCAACGTGATCGTGCTGCCGCTCACCCCATGGCTGGCCGACCGGTTCGGACGGCGGAACTACTACGTCGGCTCGATCGTCCTGTTCACCATCGCGTCGTTCTTCTGCGGCAACGCCACCTCCCTCGAGGGGCTGGTGATGTGGCGGGTGATCCAGGGCATCGGCGGTGGGGCGCTGATCGCCACGGCCCAAGCCATCATGTTCGACATCTTCCCGATCCACGAGCGCGGGATCGGGATGGCGATCTTCGGGATCGGGGTGATGGTGGGACCCTCGTTGGGGCCGACCCTGGGCGGGTGGATCACCGACAACTACAACTGGCCCTGGATCTTCTACATCAACCTGCCCCTCGGCATCCTCGCCGCCCTGCTCTGCTGGCGGCTGGTGCCGGAGCCCTCGCAGCGGGTCCAGCGGTCCGCGAGCGTGGACTGGCTCGGCATCGCGCTGCTGATCGTCGGGATCGGCGCGCTCCAGGTCCTGCTCGAGCGGGGTGAGTCGAAGGACTGGCTCGACTCCGCGGAGATCCGGGTGGAACTTCTGATCGCGGCCGCCGGCCTGATCGGGTTCGTCTGGCACGAACTCACCACCGAGCACCCGATCGTGGATCTCCGGGTCCTCAAGAATCGCCAGCTCGCGGCCGGAGTGCTGTTCGGCAGCGCCCTCGGCATGGCGCTGTTCGCCAGCATCTTTGCCCTCCCCGTGTTCCTCCAGCGGGGCCTCGGGTACTCGGCCGAGGTGACGGGCTGGATCATCCTGCCGGGAGCGATCGCGAGCGCCGTCACCATGGCGATGATGGGCCGGCTCATTGCGAGGATCGACGTCCGGTGGAGCATCGTGCCGGGCGTCTTCCTGTACTTCGTGTCGATGGTCATGCACTACCACCTGACCTCGGAGAGCGGGCCCTCCGACCTCTGGTGGCCGCTCATCCTCCGCGGCATCGGGCTCGGGATGATCTTCCCGCCGCTCACCCAGGCCGCCGTTGCCGACCTGAAGCCGTATCAGTACGGCCAGGGTACCGGCCTGTTCAGTCTGTCCCGCCAGCTCGGTGGCAGCTTGGGGATCGCGGCCGTGGCGAGTCTGGTCACTCGTTTTTCTGAGAGCGCATACGACGGATTGCGGTCCCATCTGAGCGCGGCCGACCCGGCCACGGCACTGCGGATGGACGCCATCACTCAGCGTTTCATGAGTCTGGGCAACACGGCGGAGACGGCCCGGATGAAGGCCCTTCAGCTGATGGACTTCACGGTGCGGAAGCAGGCCGGCGTGGTGGCGTTCGAGAAGATCTTCCTGATCATGGGGGTCGCGTTCGTGCTGGCCCTGCCGCTCCTGCTGCTGTTCAAGACCGGACGGATCCGCGGAAGCGGCGCCGCCAAGGCCGCGGCGCATTAGTTTTCCCGGCAGCATGCTACTCCGAACCCTTGGCCTGACGGCCCTGCTCGCCACCGCGGCCCAGGCCCAGACGCCTCAGCCGCCGACCACGTCGCCGTACGCCACGATCCGGGGCTACGTCTTCGACTCGCTGCTCACCGGCACGACCCTGCCGGCGGCGTCGATCTCCCTGACTGGCGAGGTCACCCGCACCACCATCGCCGACGCCCGGGGCAGGTTCGGCTTCGACAGTATCCCGCCCGGCCACTACGTCGTCACGTTCAGCCACCCAACGCTCGATAACGTGGGCTACACCCCCTCCGAGAAGCCACTCGACCTCAAGGCCGGGGTCTTGACCCGGCTCTTTCTGTCCACCGCCGCGGGCACCACGATGTACGAGCGCCTCTGCTTGGGCCCCGCCACCGCGGAGATGGGCGTCCTCGTGGGCTCGCTCAGAGAGGTCACCACCAAGAATCCGGTCGCCGGTGGCGAGGTCCGTCTGGATTGGAACGAGACCCAGGTGTCCCAGGCGCTGGGCGTTACCCACCGGAACCGAACCGCCGGCGCCAGGACCGACTCACTGGGCCGGTTCCGGGTCTGTGGTCTCCCCAACGGCAGGTCGATGCTGCTCCGCGCGCGCGGCCGAGGGGTCGATGGCGCGCCGCTCGAACTGGATTTCGCGGGACGGTCCCTGGTGATCCGCGCCCTCTCGATCGATCTGGGCGACACCGTCAGCACCGTCGCCGGTGCCGCCGGCCCCGCCCCCGCCGTCCACCACACGGCCGTGCTCAAAGGCACCATCCGCAAGGCAAGTGGTGAACCGCTCACCGGTGCTCAGGTGCTCGTGCTCGGTTCCTCGGCGGCGACCGAAGTGACCGCCGGGGGCACCTTCCAACTCGACAGCCTGCCCGGCGGCACGCACATGGTCGAGGTCCGGGCGATCGGCTTCGAGCGGCGCCGGGACGCCGTCGATCTGGACCCGAATCAGCCCGCGACGCTCGACGTCAGGATGAAGCAGGTGGCCACGGTCCTGCAGGAACTCAACGTGACCGCCAAGCCGGCGGCGGTCACCGAATTCGACCAACGGCGGACCAGGAACAACGGCGGGTACTACATCACGTCGGATGACATCGAGAAACGAAACACGATTCAGACCGAGGATCTCTTCCGCACCGTGCCCGGACTCAGCGTGATTCCCTCGGGTGGCTTCAGTTATCAGGTGGTGTCGGGCCGCGGCGTGGGGATGAGCGGGAAGCTCTGTTCGCCGGACTTTTTCATCGACGGGATGCGGACGGAGGTTGATCCGCAGATCGCCGGCGGGATCCCCGCCAACCCGAGCGACATCTACGGCATCGAGGTGTACAACAGCGCGATGGTGGCGCCGGCCGAGTATCAGACCCAGGGGTCGTGCGGGGTGATCGTGATCTGGACCAAGCGAGGTCAACTCCGGAAGAAGCGCTGACCCCGTTCCCTCAGTGGACGATGCGGAGGACGCCCGCCTCGGCCGCGCCCTTGATGAACGCCTCCGGGGTGGTGCATGGGATCGATATCCCGGTTTCGTGCTTCCCGCGGACGGCCTGACCTTCCATGAACTCGGTCACCGACTGACCCGAGCCGGTCCGGTCGGAGGCCATGAGTTGCAGCAAGATTTCCTCCCATGTCCCCTTGATCGTCTGGCCCGCGAGGGTCGCCACCTGATGGATTTCGGATTTTTGGCCCGGGCGCCGCTGCATCTGCTGCAACTCGATGAGCATGGTCCCGAACAGCTCGAGCTGGTTCGGGTCGCGGACGCTCCCGTCGCTCTGGATCGCTTCGATCTCGGCCAGCAGCTCGTCGATCGGGTCCGGCTCGAACATCAGCTCGGACACCCGCTGGTACCACGGCTCCAGCGAACCGTCGTCGGCGGCGAGACGAAAGAAGGTCTTCTTGAGCTCGATGGTCCGGAACAGCCCGAGATCGTCGAAGTGCTCCTCGGGATCGGTCCGCTCGAAGTGGATCAGCGCGGCGGCGGTTTCGCCCCGGTCGTACAGCATGTTGGCCAGGTAGATCCGCGGTTCCGCGAAGGCGGCGTCGATGGCGAGAGCCCGGCGGAGCCAGAAGGTCGCCGAACCCTCGCGGCCGAGGCGGTGGTAGACGTATCCCAGGCAAGCGGCCGCCTCTTCGCATTCCGGCTCGGCGCTCGCCGCAAGTTCGAAGAAGCGGTGGGCGTGGGCCAGCTGACCTTCCCGGAAGAGCGCCCGGCCGATCTGGAGCATCAGGTCGTGGTCTTCCTGCAGCCCGAGATCGAGCACCCGATCGAATGCCTGGACCGCGCCAACCACGTTCCCGATCCGGAGCAACGTCTCCCCCAGACCTGCGAGGGCGTCCTCATGATCGGGTTCCAGGAACAGGGACTGGGTGAACGATTCCCGGGCC
>JAYUZK010000191.1:0-18615 GCA_043751835.1 Gemmatimonadota bacterium
AGTCTCGCGGTCCGGGAAGGCGACATCTTGATTCCCAAGGTGAGCAACGCCGAACCGCTGGCGCTCGAGCTCGGTCATTTTCTGAGGGTGGCGCGGGGCGAGCCGGCGACGCGCGCCGATGCCTGGGATGGTGTTCGCGTCGTCCGTGTTCTGGAGGCTGCGACCCGGTCGATGCAGACCGGCGGCGGCCCGGTTACCGTGGAGGGTTGAAGCGATGACATCGTTGGCGGAAGTCCTGATCAGCAAGGCCGAGAAGCGAGAAGCGTTTTTTGGCATCATTGGACTGGGGTACGTCGGGCTTCCCCTGGCCGTCGAGCTGGCCAATGCCGGATTCAGGGTGATCGGCTTCGATGTGAGCCGGCGGGTGGTGGATGGCCTCAATGCCGGGAAGTCGCATGTGAAGGACATCTCGGAGGCCCAACTCAATGCGGTCCGCGCCAAGGGCCTCTTCACCGCGACTACCGACGGGTCGAAGTTGGCGGCGTGCGACGCGATCTCGATCTGCGTCCCGACGCCCCTGTCGAAGTTCAAGGATCCCGACGTCAGTTACATCGTGGCCGCCACCGAGACGGTGAAAAAGGTGCTTCGCCCGGGCCAGGCGATCATCCTCGAAAGCACGACGTACCCCGGCACCACCCGCGAGATCATGCTTCCGGCCCTCGAGGCGACCGGCCTCAAGGCCGGCCGGGATTTCTTCCTCGCCTTCAGCCCTGAGCGGGTCGATCCGGGAAATCCCGTGTACCATACGAGGAACACCCCGAAAGTGGTCGGCGGGATTACCGACGATTGCCGCCGCGTGGTGGCCGCGTTGTACCGGCCCGCGATCGATACCCTGGTGGAGGTGAGCACCACCGAAGCCGCCGAACTGGTCAAGCTGTTGGAGAACACGTTCCGCAGCGTCAATATCGGTCTCGCCAATGAAATGGCGATCGTCTGCGATAAACTTGGCGTCGATGTTTGGGAAGTGATCGAGGCCGCCGCGACCAAGCCGTTCGGGTTCATGAAGTTCCTGCCGGGGCCGGGCCTTGGCGGCCACTGTATTCCGATCGATCCGCACTACCTCGCCTGGAAGATGCGGGGCCTCAACTACAAGACCCGGTTCATCGACCTGGCCGGTGAGCTCAACACCGAGATGCCGTTGTTCTGGGTGCGCAAGGTCGCCGACGCGCTCAACGATTTCGGCAAGGCGATGAAGGGCGCGTCGGTGCTGGTCCTCGGGGTCGCCTACAAACGCGATATCGAGGACATCCGGGAGAGCCCGGCGCTCGACATCATCCGGCTCCTCGAGGGTCGGGGCGCCAAGGTCAGCTATCACGATCCCTACGTACCGGAGTTCAACGAGGAAGGCCATCGGGCGGTATCGGTGCCGCTCACGCGGGAGAGTCTGGCGACCCATGACTGCGTCATGATCGTGACCGATCACAGCAACATTGACTACGACCTGATCCGGCGCGAAGCCAAGGTTGTGGTTGACACCCGGAACGCCCTGAAAAAGAGATAGCCGATGCGCGTTACGGTCATCGGGTCGGGTTATGTCGGGCTGGTGGCGGGAGCGTGCCTCGCCGAGACCGGCAATGACGTTGTCTGTGCCGACGTCGATGCCGACAAGGTGAGCCGCCTCAAGCGGAACGAGATTCCCATCTATGAGCCGGGTCTCGAGCCGATGGTGGCCCACAATCAGGCGGAAGGCCGACTCGTCTTCACGACCGACGTTGGAGCCGCGATCCGCCATGGGCAAGTGGTGTTCATCGCGGTCGGTACTCCACCCGGGGAGGACGGATCGGCGGATCTCCGCCATGTGCTCGACGTTGCCGATCTGATCGGCCGCCATCTGAACGAGCCCAAGATCGTCGTCACCAAGTCCACCGTGCCCGTTGGCACGGCTGAAAAAGTTCGGGCCGCGGTCAAGGCGCGGACCGACGAGCCGTTCTTCGTCGCGTCAAATCCCGAGTTCCTCAAGGAAGGGGCCGCGATCGACGACTTCATGAAGCCGGATCGGGTCGTCATGGGCGTCGATTCCGAAGAAGCGCGGGACACACTGGCCCAGTTGTACGCGCCCTTCGTCCGGACCGGCAATCCGATCCTGTTCATGGACATCCCGTCCGCCGAGGTGACGAAGTACGCTGCCAACGCGATGCTCGCCACCCGAATCTCGTTCATGAACCAGATTGCCCAGCTCTGCGAGCGGGTCGGCGCCGACGTGGACATGGTGCGCAAGGGCATTGGCACCGACCGGCGGATCGGCCCGGCGTTTCTCTTTCCGGGGCCTGGGTATGGCGGCTCCTGTTTCCCCAAGGACGTCAAGGCGCTCATCCGCATCGCCCGTGATTCGGGCCTGGACGCCAGCCTTTGGGAGGCCGTCGAAGCCGTGAACGAACGGCAGAAACAAACCCTGCCGGAACGCGTCGTTGCCGAACTGGGGGCATCGCTCAAGGGCCGTCGGGTGGCCATTTGGGGGCTCGCCTTCAAGGCTGAAACCGACGATATGCGGGAGAGCCCCTCGATTCCACTGATCGAGGGTGTACTGGCCCGGGGCGGGGAGGTGGTGGCCCACGATCCGAAGGCGATGGAGGGGGCGCGGTCGATCTTCGGTGACCGGGTTCGCTTTGCCCGGGATCACTACGAGGCGGTGAAAGGTGCCGACGCCCTGGTCATCGTGACCGAGTGGCTGGTCTACCGGAACCCCGATCTCGACCGGATTCGCGGTCTGCTCAAACAACCTCTGATCATCGACGGGAGAAACCTGTTCGATCCCCGGCGGATGGCGCGGCTCGGGTTCCGATATCTCGGAATGGGGCGGGGACGGCCGTGAGGGTCCTGATCACCGGCGCCGCCGGGTTCCTCGGCTCACATCTGACGGACCGGTTCCTCGCGGAAGGCCACCGGGTGGTGGGGATGGACAACTTCATCACCGGCAGCCGCGAGAACATTGCCCACCTTGCCAACGAGCCGGGGTTCGAGTTCATCGAGCACAACGTTTCGAACTACGTTGATGTCGGTGGGCCGATTGACGGCGTGCTGCATCTGGCTTCCCCGGCGAGCCCAATCGACTACCTGAAGTATCCCATCCAGACGCTCAAGGTTGGCTCCCTCGGCACCCACAACGCACTCGGAGTAGCCAAGGCGAAGGGAGCGCGCTTTCTTCTCGCCTCCACCTCCGAGGTTTACGGGGATCCTCAGGTCCATCCGCAGCCCGAGACCTACTGGGGCCACGTGAATCCGGTTGGGCCCCGGGGCGTCTACGACGAGGCGAAGCGGTTCGCTGAAGCGATCACGATGGCCTACCACCGGCACCATGGGCTGCCGACCAGGATCGTCCGGATCTTCAATACCTACGGCCCCCGGATGCGGGCCGAGGACGGCCGGGTGGTTTCGAACTTCGTGGTCCAGGCGCTCAGGGGACAGCCGCTCACGATCTACGGCGACGGGAGCCAGACCCGGTCGTTCTGCTACGTGGCCGACCTGATCGATGGGATCTACCGCCTCTTCTCCAGTGACCGGTCCGATCCCACCAACATCGGCAACCCGAACGAGTTCACGGTCCGTCAGCTGGCCGATATCGTCCGGGCCAAGATCCCGGGGGCCGGCCCGATTGTGGCGGAGCCGCTGCCGGTCGACGACCCCAAGGTCCGCCGTCCCGACATCTCGGTGGCCCGGCGCGTCCTCGGTTGGGAGCCCCGGGTTCAGCTCAACGAGGGTCTCGACCAGGCCATCGCCCACTTTCGGGGGGCGCTGGGCCGGTAGCCCCGGTGGCGGTCCCGGGGGCCACCACCCCGCCGTAAATACCCCTGATAAGCTATTTTACCCGCTGCCCGGTCCCGGGCCTGTGGTAGTTCCCGGGGCGCTAGCGACGATTCGGGGCTGAGGGTCATCCTCGGTCGGTCGGGGCGTGTTCGGGCGGTCCCAACGAGAGCGGCTTCGAGCCCTGATATGCAAGTCAGCACCGAACATCTCCTGCAGCAGGCCCACGAGCGGTTCGCGGTGCAGGACTATTACGGCGCCGTTCACTTACTCGACGAGATCCTCGAGAGCGGGCGCCGGTTTGCCGACGTCTACCACCTCCGGGGACTGTGTTACTCGCTGATCGGACAAACAGAGAAGTCCCTGGAGGATTTGGAGCGGGCGCTGGCGGTGAATCCCCGTTACGTCGATGCGCTGATTCATCGGGGCGTGGTGCTGGTCGAACTCGGCCGTTCGGCCGAAGCCGATGCGTCATTCCAGCGGGCCGCCGCGGTCGGCCAGTCCGGGGCTAGCGGCTTCTCGCGGCCGGTGGCGTCCCGGCTCGCCAATATGCACGCCGGGCTGGGCGACGCCTACGCCGAAGTCGGCGCCATGGCGGAGGGGATTCGGGAATATCAGCGGGCCGTGGGGCTCGGTCCCGACTTCCACGACCTTCGGTACAAGCTTGCTCGGCTCCTCCTCGAGTCCGGGCGGCCGATCGAGGCCCGGGAAGAGCTGGAGCGGATCGTTGCGCTGCAGCCGCATTTTGTGGACGCCCAGGCGGCCCTGGGGCTGGCGCATTACCTCTCCGGGGATGCGGCAGGCGCCCGGGAGATCTGGACTCAATGCCTCCGAGAACGGCCAGGCAACACCCGGATCGGGGCGTATCTCGCGATGGCGCGGCGGCTCGACGCATGAGGCTCGGGGTGGCCGCGCTGGTGCTGGCCGGCGGGTGCACTATCGCCGCGGCAGATCACGAACGGCTGGGCGACCAGGCGTTCCGAGAGGGGCACTGGGCCAAGGCGTTAGGCGAGTACCAGGCCGCCCAGCGAAGCGGCATGAAGACCCGTGTTTGGGGGAAAGCCGGCGCGGTGGCGATCCGGGCCGCGGACTTCACGGCCGCGGTCGCCGCCTACTCGGAACTGGCCCGGCAGGATCCCACCCGGGCGGGGGAGGCGGCCAGCGGGCTCGAACGGGTGGCGCGGGCCGCGGAACGGCGGGGTGTGGATGGTACGCAGGCGGTCGCCAAGGCCGTGTTGGCGTTGCGGGTCATTGCCCCGGGCCGCCCGCTCGGGCGGCTGGCGCTCGTGTCCCTCGCGGCCGCCGGCGAGCCCTCCGAGGCAATCGGGCTCCTGCCCTCCGCACTGGCCACGGTGGGGTCGGCGCGTGGTGTCGATTCCTTGCTGCTCCGGCTTGGGGACGCTCAACGGGCCACGGTTGCCTGCGACGGGGCAGCGCGAAATTATCGGACCCTCCTTCGGCGGACGGAGGACGGCCGGCTTCGCGCTGCCGCCCGGGTGGGTCTGGCCGACTGTGCGCTGTTGCTCGGGCAGGATGCCCTTGGGACGTCGGACGGTCCGGCCGCCGAACAGTGGTTCGATCTGGTGCTCGGCTATGAGACCCAAACGGCCCGCGGTTGGCGGGCCCGGATCGGTCTCGGTGATGCCCGGCTGTTGCAAGGTGACGCCCTCGGAGCGGCCGTGGCGTATCAAACCGTGGCGTCCGCGCCTGGGGCTCCGGACAGTGTTCGGGCGGCGGCGGTTGCTAAGCTCAATGGTCTCGGGGCCGCCTCGGCGGCACCCCCAGCGGATGGTGACGCATGAGGATTTCGGTACGAATCGGGCTGGTCGCGTTGGTCGCGGTCGTGGCTTCCGGATGCTGGCCCTTCAAGGGGAAGTCGAGGGCGACGACCCCGGCGCCCGTGCTGTCCAACTCGCCTCGGACGATCGACTCCCTCTGGCTCGCCGGCCAGCGGGCTTTCAATCGGGGGGAGTGGGTCGAGGCTAACAAGGTCTTCACCAGGCTTGGGACCGCGATGCCCGTCACCGACCCCCGGATGAGCCGCCTGAACTTCTTCAAGGGTGAGATCGACTTGGCGCTCGGCAATGAACTCGACGCGGTCCGCCAGTTCCGGCGGATCGCCGACGAGGCCCCGGACGATTCCCTGGCGCCCGATGCGCTGCTTCGGGCGGGCGACGCCTACACCTACCTCTGGAAGCGCCCCGAACTCGATCCGACCTACGGCCATACGGCAATGGGGGTCTATCAGGAGATCCAGAGCCGATATCCCGGTGCCCCCGCGTCGCGCCGGGCCGCGGGCCGGGTCAGCGATCTGAACGATCGGTTTGCGCGGAAGGAGTATCTCAGCGCGCTGTTCTACTACAGGTTCAAAGCCTACGAGTCGGCCATTCTGATGCTGCGGGGCCTGGTGGCGCAGTACCCCCGGGCCCCCGTCGTGCCCGACGCGCTCGAGAAACTCCTGCTCTCCTACAAAGGGTTAGGCTACCAGGAGGACGTCAAGGAAACGTGCGTCTACATCGGCCGCTTCTTCCCCGGACCGTCGGGCCCCGGCCGGCTCTGCCCGCCAGTGTTGGCTGCGGATTCGGCCGGCAAGGGCTGAGTGCGGATTCTGGTGTTCGGCGGGTCCTTCGATCCGATCCACCATGGGCACCTGATCGCGGCGCGGGTGGTTCGGGAGGCGTTGGGGGCCGATCAGGTCCGCCTGGTACCGACCGCGAACCAGCCGTTCAAGCTTGGTCAGCACGCGGCTACCGCCGAGCACCGGGCCCGGATGGCGGAATTGGCGGTGGAAGGGAGCGACGACCTGGTCGTTGACCGCGCCGAAGTCGAGCGGCCCGGCCCGTCGTACACGGTCGACACGCTCGATGATCTGGCGCGTCGGTTTCCGGGCGCCGGGCTCTCGCTCCTCCTTGGCAGTGACGCTGCCGAGTTGTTCTCGACGTGGCGCGACCCGGAGCGGATTCGAGCGGGGGCGCAGATCGTCGTATATGCCCGGTCGGGAGAGATCCCGCCGGAAGTAGTCGCGGACCGGGTGGTCACGGTGCCGCGCATGGACATTTCATCAACGGCGGTAAGGGAGCGGGTCCGGTCGGGTCGTTCGATCCGGTACTGGGTTCCCGACTCGGTGGCCGAGTACATCGGCACCCACCGCCTGTATCGGGACGCGCGATGTTGACCAAGGCCATTGCCAAGCTGTTCGGAACCCGCCATCAGCGGGACGCCAAGAAGTTGGCGCCCCTCGTCGTCGGCATCCATCAGCACGAAGCGCAAATCAAGACGCTCTCCGACGACGACCTCAAGGGCCAGACGGCCCGATTCCGCGCGCGGCTCGCCCAACAGACCGGTGCGGCTCGCGATGCGGTGGAGCGGGTCAGAACCGCGAAGCACGACTGTGCCGATCCGGTCGAGCGGGAGCGACTCGAAGGCGAATTCCACCAACTCGAGGCGGCGTACAAGGAAGCAGTCGCCAAGGCTCTCGACGACCTCCTCCCCGAGGCGTTCGCCACGGTCCGGGAGGCCTGCCGGCGGCTGGTTGGCTCCACGGTGATGGTGACCGGGCACGAGATGCCCTGGGAAATGGTCCCGTACGACGTGCAGTTGATGGGCGGGGTGGCGCTCCACCGGGGCAAGATCGCCGAGATGGCGACCGGTGAGGGAAAGACGCTGGTCGCAACGCTCCCGCTCTACCTCAACGCGCTGGCCGGCCGCGGCGCGCACCTCGTCACGGTCAACAACTACCTGGCGCGGCGTGACTCGCAATGGATGGGGCACCTCTTCGCCTACCTTGGTCTCACGGTCGGCTGCATCGACGACACCGAGCCGCAGTCGCCCGAGCGGAGGGCGGCCTACCTGTGCGACATCACGTATGGCACCAACAACGAATTCGGGTTCGACTATCTCCGTGACAACATGGTGTTCTCGCTGGAACATCGGGTCCAGCGTGATCACGCCTACGCGATCGTCGACGAGGTCGACTCGATCCTCATTGACGAGGCCCGGACTCCCCTGATCATCTCGGGGCCGGTCGGGAATGAGGGCGATGAGAAGTATTCGGAGTACAATCACCGGGTGGCGGAGCTGGTTCGTCGACAGACGGCGGTGGTCAACCAGCTGATTGCCGAATCGGAGCCTCTCCTGGCCACCGAGAAGACCAAGGCGGATGGGGCGGCCAAGCTCTATCAGGCCCGGCTCGGGATGCCGAAGAACAAGAAGCTGCAGAAGCTGCTCAACGAACTGGGTGTCAAACAGGCGGTTCTGCAGGCCGAACTCCGCCATCTCGCGGACCGGAAGTTGCCGACCAAGCAGCAGGAGATGCGGGGAATCGAGGAAGCGCTCTTTTACGTCCTCGACGAGAAGGGCCACTCGGTCCACCTCACCGATCAGGGAAGCCAGGCCCTGTCCCCCGACGACCCGACCCTGTTCCTGGTCCCGGATATCTCCGAGGTGGTCCATCAGATCGAGAAGGATCCCGATCTCGAGCCGGCCGAGCGGCGGCTCCAGCGCCAGACGGTGGAGACGGAATACGCGGCGAAGAGCGAGAAGCTCTCCATTATTCACAAACTGCTCCAGGCTCACTCGCTGTACGACAAAGATGTCGAATACATCATTCAGGACAATCAGGTCCTGATCGTCGACGAGTTTACCGGCCGGGTACTGGCCGGGCGACGCTGGTCGGACGGGCTCCACCAGGCGGTGGAAGCCAAGGAAGGGGTCCAGATCAAGGGCGAAACCCAGACGCTCGCCACGATCACGATCCAGAACTATTTCCGAATGTACGACAAGCTGGCCGGGATGACCGGTACGGCGGAGACCGAAGAAGGGGAGTTTTATTCGATCTACGGTCTCGAGGTGATGGTCGTGCCGACCAACCGGCCGATCTGCCGGAGCGATCAGCCCGACCGGATCTACAAGACCCGCCGCGAGAAGTACAATGCCGTGGTGGACGAGGTCGAACGTCTCGGTAAGCTGGGGCTCCCGTCGTTGATCGGTACTACGTCGGTCGAGGCGTCCGAAACGCTGAGCAAGATGCTCAAGCGGCGGGCGCTCCGGCATGAGGTGCTGAACGCGAAGTATCACCAACGCGAGGCCGAGATCGTGGCGGGCGCCGGGCAGAAGGGCGCCGTGACGATCGCTACCAACATGGCCGGCCGCGGAACCGACATCAAACTCGGCAAGGACCTCGATCTCACTCAGCCGGAAGCCGGGCTCCAGATCATCGGGACCGAACGCCACGAGTCACGCCGGATCGACCGCCAGTTGCGCGGTCGATCCGGGCGGCAGGGCGATCCGGGGGCCTCGCTCTTCTTCCTCTCACTCGAAGACGACCTGATGCGGCTGTTCGGGTCGGATCGGATTGCCCGGTACATGGACCGGGCCGGCGCCGAGGAAGGGGAGGTCATTACCGGCAAGCTGGTGACGGTCGCCATCGAGTCGGCGCAGAAACGGGTCGAGCTGCAAAATTTTCAGCAACGGAAACGGCTGCTCGAGTACGACGATGTGATGAACCAGCAGCGGGAGGTGATCTACTCACTTCGGCTGTTCGCGCTCGAGAAAGGCGAGGAACTCAAGGCGGAGGCACGCCGGATGATCGCCTCGGCGCTGGAGCACGCCACCGTGAAGTTCCTCGACGATCTCGGCGAGCCGGCCCACTGGGATCGGGAAGGGCTCAAGTCGGCTCTCACGATGCAGTTCCTGGTGGCGGTCGACGCCATCACCGTGGCCGCCGCGACGCCCACCAAGGACAAAATGGTGGCCGCCGTCAAGGCCGAGGGGGAAGCCGCCTTCAGTCGCAAAGTCGAATATCTCAAGGAATTCGGCCGGGCCATCGGCGTGGAGGGTGTCGACCAGCAGGTCCTGTCGCAAGTGACCCTGAGCGTGATTGATGAGAAGTGGAAGGATCACCTCTACGATCTCGACCAGTTGCGGAACGCCATTCAGTACCGCGCCTATGGTCAGAAGGACCCGCTGGTCGAGTACAAGAAGGAAGCGTTCGAGATGTTCGGGGACCTGATGAACGACCTCAGGGCCTCGTTTGCGGACCGGTACCTCAAGGTCCAGGTGAGTGCCGAGCCGCCGACACCGCCTCCGCCGCTTCGGCGTCCGACCACGCCGCCTCCGGAGCACAAGGACTCGACCGATGACCTGTTTGCTGGGCCGGGTCGATTGGGCTCGGCGCCCGCGCGGGTGGGGCAGAGCAGCGTGGGGCGGATCGGTGCGCCGGGGGGTGCCGTGGCGGTGGTGGGGCGGAACGACCCCTGCCCGTGCGGGTCGGGCAAGAAGTACAAGAAGTGTCACGGCGCCGGCGGATAACTGCCGGGCTCTGAGGGACTACCGCGCGGGCGCTCCTCGAGTGTCCGCGCGGTTGTGTCTCGCCGGGCGATTTCGCGCCGCTTCGCGTGCTTCCGGTTGCCGTTGGGAGCGCCCGTCCGCCAAAGTTGTGGCATGAAATCCGACCGTGCTGTCTGGCCCGTCGTCGACCGCCCCAGGGAACGGCTGCTCCGCCACGGACCAGCCGCATTGACGACGGTTGAGTTGCTGGCGATTCTGTTAGGAACGGGCCGGTCAGGCCAAAGCGTCGAAGTGGTCGCCCGGGCGGTGCATGGCGCGGCGGATGGGTCGTTGCGGAGGCTGGTTCGGCTTCCTGACGCCGAATTGCGGAGAGTCGCCGGGGTCGGAATGGCCAAGGCCGCGCGGCTCAAGGCGGCGCTCGAGCTGGGCCGCCGCTTGGCGCGGGAGGAACGGCCCCCCCGCCCCCGGATCGGCCGGCCGGAGGATGTCGTCCGGTTGCTGGGCGACCGCCTTCGCGACCTCGAGGTGGAGGAGTTTCATCTCCTGGCGCTCTCAATCCAGCGGGACGTGCTTCGCGAGGTATTGGTGTCTCGAGGGGTGCTGAACGGCTCTCTGGTGCACCCGCGGGAGGTGTTCCGGCCTGCGATCGCGGAGGCGGCGGCCGGCATCATCGTGGTGCACAATCACCCGAGCGGCGACCCGACTCCCTCGCCCGAGGATCGGGCGGTTACCGGCCAGTTGGTAGCCGCGGGCGGGTTGTTGGGAATTCCGGTGCTCGATCACGTGATCGTGGCGGGCGACCGGTGGGTGAGCTTCGCAACCGAGGGACTTCTGTGACAGGAATCGCACTCGATCCAGCCGGTGAATTCCGCGCGGCGCTCGCCCGCCATGCGGACCGGCTTGATGTGGCCCTGATCGAGCGAGCCCTGGCGTTCAGTGCCTCGGCCCACCGGGGACAAAAGCGGATGTCCGGCGAGGAGTTCGTGTCCCACAGCATCTCCGTCGCCACGATTCTGGTCGGGCAGTTGCTCGACTCGACATCGGTGGCAGCGGCGCTGCTGCACGATGTCGTTGAAGATTCCGAGGTGGGCGTTGGCGAAATCGCGACCGAGTTCGGCCCGGAGGTGGCCGAATTGGTGGACGGCCTCACCAAGATCTCCCATCTGACTTTCCGCTCGCGGGCCGAAGAGCAGGTCGAGAACTACCGGAAACTGCTGCTGTCGATCGCGAAGGACGCCCGGGTCATCATCATCAAGCTGGCCGACCGCCTCCACAACATGCGGACGCTGGAGTATCTCCCGCCCGACCGGCGGGAGCGGATCGCCACCGAGACCCGGGAGATCTACGCGCCGCTGGCGCACCGGTTCGGGATGGCCAAGGCCAAGGCCGAGCTCGAGGATCTTGCCTTCAAATTCCTCGAGCCGGAGGAATACTCGGCGCTGGCGGGGCAGGTGGCGGCCAAACGGGCCGAGCGGGAGGCGATGATCGAGGCCTTCCAGGCGCCACTCAGGGAGCAGCTGGTCAAGGGCGGCATCACCGGGGCGGAGGTGACGGGCCGCCCGAAGAATCTCTGGTCGATCCACCAGAAAATGCGGAAACGGGGCACGGCGTTCGAACAGGTCTACGACATGATGGCACTCCGGATCATGGTCGATTCGGTGCCATCGTGCTACCACGTGCTTGGCCTGATTCACCACAGCTGGACGCCGGTCCAGGAGCGGATCAAGGACTACATCGCCTCACCGAAGTCGAACGGCTACCAGTCGCTCCACACCACGGTCTTCGGGCCGAATGGTCAACTCTACGAGGTTCAGATCCGGACCCCGGAGATGCACCGGACGGCGGAGTTCGGCATCGCCGCGCACTGGCTCTACAAGGCAGACCGATCCGGTCGGGACGAGCTCGACAAGCATTTCGAATGGTTCCGACAACTGCTGGAATTGCAGCAGGATGTTCACACCCAGGAAGAGTTTCTCGAGTTTCTCAAGCTGGACCTCTATCAGGACGAGATCTTCGTCTTCACGCCGGAAGGGGACGTCAAACAGCTCCCCAAGGGCGCCACCGCCATCGACTTCGCGTTCCATGTCCATACCGAGGTTGGCATTCGGTGCCAGGGCGCCAAGATCAACGGCCGGATCGCGCCGCTCCACCGGGAAATCAAGAACGGCGACACCGTCGAAATCCTGACGTCGCCTAACGCCCGGCCCAGCCGCGACTGGCTGAGCCACGTCCGGACCGGGCGGGCCCGGCAGAAGATCAAGCAGTGGGTCCGCCATGAGGAAGAGACCGTCAGCGTCGGTCTCGGCCGCGACCTGCTGGCCCGGGAGGTCAAGCGGCGCCGCCTCGGGACGCCGGAGGCCTCGGCGCTCGACCGGGCGGCCCGGGCCCTGGGCCTCGAAAACGGACGTGGCCTCGAAGCCTCGATCGGCCGTGGCGACCTCGCGATCGGCCAGGTGGTGCGGGCCATTTTCCCCGATCTCACCGACGAGGACCTCCAGGAGCCCAAGCCCACCGTGTTCGGGCGGATGCTCAACCGGATCCGGCTTGGCCGTGGCATCAAGATCCAGGGTGTGGACGGCCTCCTGGTCCGGTATGCCCAGTGCTGCCAGCCGGTGCCCGGCGACACCGTGGTCGGGTACGTGACCCAAGGACGGGGCATTTCGATTCACCGTGCCGACTGCCCCAACCTCCTCAACCTCCAGGAGGGCGACCGCCGGGTCGAGGTGGACTGGCAGGAACAGGAAGGCGAATCGTTCGCGGTCCGTCTCGTCCTCAATGCTGACGACCGCCGCGGATTGTACGCCGAGATCCTTCAGGCCGTGAGCCAGACCGGTACCAACATCCGCCGGGCCGACCTCCACACCAAGGACGGCGCGGCGTTCGGGACCCTGTTTGTCGAAGTGGACAACCTCACCCATCTGGCCAAGGTTCTCCGGGTCATTCGGCGCGTGAAGGGCGTCGTCTCGGTGGACCGACGCGAGATCCCGGCCGGCTGACCCCATTCTGGAGCGTGTTCCCGTGGCCACCTACTGGTTACTCAAGACCGAGCCGTCCACATACGCCTATGCCGACCTCGAGCGCGATGGGAAGGGCGCGTGGGACGGCGTCGCCAATCCGGTCGCGCTGAAGCACCTTCGTGCGATGACGACTGGCGATGAGTGCTTCGTCTACCACACCGGGAACGAGAAGCGGATCGTGGGGATCGCGCGGGTCACCAAGGCGGCCTATCCGGATCCCAAGCAGTCTGACCAGAGGCTGGTCGTCGTGGACCTGGTGCCGGTCAGGCGGGTCGCCCGGCCGGTCACGTTGGCGGAGGTCAAAGGCGACGGTCGGTTCGCCGACTGGGAATTGGTCCGGATCGGCCGGCTGTCCGTGATGCCGGTTTCGGAGGCGCGCTGGAAAGCCATCCTTGCTTGGCGATGACCCGGTCCTGCCTCGTGGGGGCGGCTGCCCTTCCCCCGCTGGGTTCGAAGAAGGGGGGGCTGGACCCCGAATAAAAGCCGATATAGTTTTCTCCTCTTAATGCCGCCCTTTCAGGTCCATGCGCCCTTCGAGCCCGCTGGCGATCAGCCCGCCGCCATCGCGGCCCTCACCGCGGGGCTGTTGGGCGGGCAGAAGTTTCAGACGTTGCTCGGTGTCACGGGATCGGGCAAGACCCTCACTCTGGCGCATGTCATCGCCAACTATGGCAAGCCAACGCTGATCCTCTCCCACAACAAGACCCTCGCGGCACAACTCTACGGGGAGATGAAACAGTTTCTCCCCAACAATGCGGTCGAGTACTTCGTCTCCTACTACGACTACTACCAGCCCGAAGCGTACGTGCCGTCCACCGACATGTACATCGAGAAGGATGCGGCAATCAACGAGGACATCGAGTCGCTCCGGCTCCGGGCCACATCGAGCCTGATGGAGCGGGACGACGTGGTGATCGTTGCCACTGTAAGCGCCATCTACGGCCTCGGCGATCCCGCCACGTACCGCCGCAACATGTTCACTCTCACGACTGGCCAGGAGCGGGGGCGCGACTCGATCCTCGCCGATCTGGTGGCAATCCAGTACGACCGGAACGACGTCTCCTTCGATCCCGGCACCTTCCGGGTTCGGGGTGACACGGTCGAGATTTTTCCGGCCTACGAAGAGCAGGCCGTCCGGGTCGAGCTATGGGGCGACGTCATCGAACGGATCTCCAAGATCCATCCGATCACCGGCAAGACCATCGCGCAGCTCGAGCACTGCGCCATCTGGCCCGCGACCCAGTATGTGACCGAACGCCCGATGGTCGAACGGGCGGTCCGGCTGATCCGCGACGAGCTGGCTTCCCGGCTGGCGGAATTCCGGGCGGCCGGGCGGCTCCTCGAGGCGCAGCGGCTCGAGTCGCGGACCAACTTCGACATTGACATGCTGCTCGAAATCGGTACCTGTCCTGGCATCGAGAACTACTCCCGGCTCCTCAGCGATCGACGGGCCGGGGAGCGCCCGGCCTGTCTGATCGACTACTTCCCGGCGGATTTCCTCGCCGTGATCGATGAATCGCACGCCACGATTCCCCAGATTGGCGGGATGTACAACGGGGACCAGGCCCGCAAGACCACCCTGGTCGAGTACGGATTCCGACTGCCGAGCGCCCTCGACAACCGGCCACAGACCTTTGCCGAGTTCTTGGCGCTCGTGCCGCAGATGCTGACGGTGTCGGCGACCCCGGGCGAGTACGAGCTGTCCCTCTCGACGGGGCATGTGGTGGAGCAGATCATCCGGCCGACATTCCTCGTGGACCCGGTCGTCGAGGTCCGCCCGGTCAAGGGCCAGGTAGACGACCTCCTCACCGAAATCCGGGAGCGGGCTCGGCTCCGTGAGCGCGTGCTGGTCACGACCTTGACCAAGCGGATGTCCGAAGATCTGACCGACTACTTCCAGCAGGTAGGAGTCCGGGTTCGATACCTGCACTCCGACATCGACACGATCGAACGGATGGAAATCCTCCGCGGTCTCCGACTCGGTGATTTCGATGTTTTGGTCGGGATCAATCTGCTCCGTGAAGGTCTCGATCTGCCCGAGGTGTCGCTGGTGGCGATCCTCGACGCCGACAACGAGGGCTTCCTCCGGAGCGACCGATCCCTGATCCAGACCGTCGGACGCGCCGCCCGGAACCTCAATGGCAAGGGGATTCTCTATGCCGATCGCATCACCGGGTCGATGCGGCGTGCGCTCGACGAGATGGACCGGCGGCGAGCGCGACAGGTGGCGTACAACGACATCCACGGGACCAGACCGGTGTCGATCGTCAAGTCGCTCGATGAGGTCAGGCTCTCCACCCACGTGGCCGACGCCCGGAGCGATAAGGTTTCGGCCAAGGACCGGAAGAGCCAGGCCGCGCCAGATCTTCGCGATCCGACGGCCAGGGCCAAGGCGATGCAGGCGCTGGAGCGCCAGATGCGGGAGGCCGCCGCCAACCTCGAGTTCGAGCTGGCGGCGATGCTGCGGGACCAGTTGAACGAGTTGCGCGCGCTCGATGCCGGCAACGTGACCCGGGTGGCGATTACGGGGCGGCCGTTCCGGCGGCCGAGCCGTCGGGCCCGGACCTGATCGGATGAGGAAGCGGATGACTGAGGCGCAATTGGTGACCTGGGGCCAGGCGCTCGGGGGCACCCTGGAACCGGGCGCGGTGGTCTGGCTCGAGGGGGATCTCGGCGCCGGCAAGACCACCCTCGCGAAGGCCATCGCCGTTGGACTCGGCGTCACGGGGCCGACGGCGAGCCCGACCTACGCCTTGGTCCACCGGTACCAAGGGCGGCGGGGTCCGGTTCACCACGTTGATTGCTACCGGTTGTCGGGAACCGACGAAGCCCGGGACCTCGACTGGGACGGTCTGGCGGGGAGCGATTCGCTGTTGGTGGAGTGGCCCGAACGCGCCGGTGCCTGGGGCCTGCCCCCCACGGTGAGGATCCGGTTGGCCCACGATGTCGACCCGGGGGTTCGGATCGTGGAGACCGAGCCGTGATCGCCCTCGCCTTCGATACCACGACCGATCGCTTGTCGGTAGCCGCGGGCATGCCCGGCGGGCGGGTTGCCGTGCGCGAGGCGACTGGAGCCCGGAAGCACGCCAGCCTGCTGGTGACCTTGGCGCTTGAAGCGCTTGCCGAGGTCGGGGCCGGTCCGGGTGCGGTCGATACGGTCGTGCTGGCGGACGGGCCCGGTGGCTTTACCGGCCTCCGGGTTGCGGCTGCTTGGGCCAAGGGCTTCAGCCGGGACCGTGGTCTTCCGGTCCGGACCGCATCGACGCTGTTGGTCCGGGCGGCTTCGGCTCGCGCCGAGGGACGACTGGTCGTCGGCGTAGGCTCGGCCCTCCGGAACGAGCTGTTTGTGGGGGGATACCGTTTTACGGTCGGCGGGGTGAGTACCGTTCTGGAGCCCATGGTGCTTGCTTCCGGCGCGGCGCTGCCGATTTGGGAGCCGGTCGACGCGGTGGTGGGTGATCTGCCCGAGGCGGATCTTCGGCGCTGGCCGTTTGTCGGCTCGTCGCTCGTGATCGGGACCCCCCACGGCCTTCCGGAGGCGGCGCGGTTGATCGAGCTTCTTGACGTGCCCGGTGGGACCCGGTTGGTGGAGGACGTTGGTCGCTGGGAACCGATCTACGGCCGCCCGGCTGAGGCCCAGGCCAAATGGGAGCGGACCCATGGCAGGACCCTTCCGAATTCGGCTGGCCAGCCGGGCTGACGCGGCGGCAATCGCCGCGGCCGAACGGGTCTGTTTCTCGGATCCCTGGACCGAGGATGGGCTGTCATCACTGTTCGATAACAGTACAGGTGAGGCCCTGGTCGGCGAGGCGGAACGGCCGGATTTGCGCCTTGCAGGATACATCTTTGCACGGGTGATCGCGGGGGAAGCCGAAATATTGAACATCGCGGTCTTGCCAGAATTTCGGCGAGGTGGGCTGGGGTCTGATTTGCTCTCGGCGGCGTTGGCCGGGCTCCGGGCCCGGGGGGCCGCATCGGTCTTCCTGGAGGTTCGGGAGTCGAATGAGGAGGCCAAACGGCTGTACGGTGGTCGGGGCTTCCGCCCAGTGGGCGTTCGGACCGATTACTACCGGAAACCTCGAGAAAGCGCTTTAGTTCTGCGACTTGACTTCATATAGAGTCTGATTTGATACAAATTGCGTAAATTTTGTTATTGCAATGTTTTAGGCCGTGTTACTGTGGACTTGTCCACTACAGGTTTTGTTCCGATAGCCCGAGGAGATATCTCATGAGCCGCAGTTTGAACAAGGTGATTCTGATCGGCAATCTTGGAGCTGATCCCGAGGTCCGGAGTACCCCCAACGGTGGTCGAGTGGCCACCATCTCGCTCGCCACCGGCCGGCGGTGGAAGAATCAGACCGGTGAAATGCAGGAAAAGACGGAGTGGCATAGGGTTGTGCTCTGGAACAACAAGGGCTCAAATCTTGCTGACGTGGCGGAGAGGTATTGCAAGAAGGGCGATAAGGTCTACGTCGAAGGGAGCATCGAGTACCGGAGCTGGCAGGACCGGGAGGGTCAAACTCGGTACACCACCGAGATTTCCGGTCGCGAGTTGATCATGCTCTCCGGGCGTGGTGGTCCTGACGGCGAGGCTTCGTCGCCTTCGAAGGCGAATGCTGCGCCGGCTCCCGCCGCGCAGAAGTCGGAATCCTTCGACGACTTTCCGGAGGCTCTTGATGCCGAGGACGACGATCTTCCGTTCTAAGACCTGGCTCACCCTCGCGCTTGTGGGTGCGGCCGCCGGCCCATTGTCGGCGGCCGTCGCCCAGGCGTCGGCCAAGCCGACGACCTACCGGGTCAAACCAGGCGACACGCTTTTCTCGATCGCCCGCCAGCTGCTGGGCGACCAGTCGCTTTGGGTCCAGCTCTATCGGCTGAACACCGACGTGATCGACGATCCGGCGCATATCGTCCCGGGCCAGACGTTGAAACTCGTTGCTACGGCCGATTCCAAGTCGGTCCCAGCCCGGGAAACGCCCGCGCCCGAAAAGCCGGCCCCTGCGGCTCCGCCCACGACTGAAAAGCCCGAGGTCCGGCCTGAGATGACCATGCCTACGCCTCAGCCGACCCGGCCCGCCGTCGTGGTTGAGCCGGCGGACGACCAAGTCGTTACTGGCCCGGACTCCACTTTCATGCGTCGCCGCGGGATGGACGCGCGGGCTGCGCTCCGGACCTATCGCGAGCAGCCGTACCGGCCGCTTCGACGGGGCGAGTTTTTTGCCGCGGGCTATCTCACCGAAGGCAACGCATTGCCCTTCGGCCGACTCCTCGGCTCCGTCACGCCCGCCCAGATCCGGAACTTGAGCGAGCGGTCCACCGCCACGCTCTACACCATCGTGGCGGTGGCCCCGCCGGAGGGTGCCAGCTACGCGGTTGGAGACTCGCTCTTGATCGTCCAGACCTTTCCGGGGCCCGAGGGCTACGGGGACATTGTGGTCCCGACGGGCATGGTTCGGGTGACGGGGGTCAACGGGACGGAGACCCTTGGCTCGGTGGTGACGGTCCTGGGTCCGATCAGGAACGGCCAACGCACCATTCCGGCCGAGAAGTTCGTCGACGGCGGTACGTC
>JAYUZK010000192.1:0-3167 GCA_043751835.1 Gemmatimonadota bacterium
TGGGGCGATCGGCGCGTCGTACCGGCTCACTCGGCGGTTCTGATTTCCAGGGAGCTGGAGGTTGTAACCGCCGCTCATCCGGACCCCGAGCCGCCGGGAGGCGTAGTCGGCGACCACTGAGACGTCCACGTCCGGCTGTCGGTCGCCGGTGCCGAGATCCATGAATCGGTCGGGGCTGTCGAGCTTGGCGGTCCGAAGACGGACGGTGGCGTCGACCACGGCGCGGAAGCCGGCGCCGATCCTGGCGCTGGGGAAGTGATCCACCAGGCCGAAGGACACCCCGACCTCGATATCGCCGAGGTGGGAGAGCGACGGCACCTCAGTCAGGGGTCGGCTTCGGATCGGGCCGCTGGCGCTGGTCAGATAGGTATCGAACAGATCGGCGCTGAAGGGGCTGCTGGACAGGGCGGGCTGCTGATTCAGGCTCGTGATGTTCAGGGCCGCGAGTTCGGTTCGGAAATCGGCGATCGCCTGGAACACAGCGCGTCCGGCGTCGGACGCTGCGCGGGGGGCGAAGTATCCGTCCGGGGCTTGCAGGAGAGCCGCGAGTTCGGCCCGAAGCTCCTCGCCTCGTGCCAGGGTGCTCTGGGCGAGCAGCTCAAGCGCCGGGTCGTTGTGATAGTCACCCGCGGCCAGCTTGGTCCGAAGCGCGTTGAGGGCCGCGGCCAGTTGGGTCAGGAACTGCGCGGTTTGCCCCGCCGCGAACGGGTTGGCCGCGAGGGCCGAGGCCGGATTGAAGGTGGCGTTGCCGGAGCTGTCGATGAGGAAGCGGGGCTCGATTTTCACCTCGATGATCGGTACCATCCCGTGGAGCGTGATCCGCCGGGTGAGTCCGAAGGCACCGCCGAAACCGGTGGTCCCGTAGTTGACCAGATACGACGAGGTCGATTTGCCGAGGGAGAGTGCCAGGTTGTTCAGGCCGGTGATCTTTCGCAGGTGATCCTCGGCGGCGCCGAGTCCCGGGACGAATCGTCGGTCCATCACCGACCGGTTGAAGTCTCCGGCCGCTTCCTCCTTGGTCCCGTCGTTGAACCGATGGTCCCAGCTTTGGAACTGGCCCAGCAGGTCGACCCGGATCCGGCCCTTGGGGACGAGCAGGGGGGTGATTTGCGCGGTCGCGGCGGGGACTGACAGAGCCGTCGCGATCACCATCGAGGCGAGTGCAATCCGCCAGGTCTTCATGAGGTGGAAATTGGGCGGGACCGGAGTCGGATGCTAGGGGCCCCGGAGTCCGGTATCTTGGGTCGTACGCTGACCATACCAGACCTTCCCTACCCGGAGTAGCCACATGCGTGGTTTCCTGCTTGTCCTCGTTGCGCTGATCCCCTTCGCCGTTGGATCCGCTCAGGCACCGGCCGCCGGCTTCGACGTGGTCATTGTCGGCGGCCGGGTCATGGACCCCGAGTCGAAGCTCGACGGCGTTCGCTCGATCGGCATCCGGGGCGGGAAGATCGTCGCGATATCGGCGGGACCGCTCAAGGGCAAGACGATGATCGACGCGAAGGGGCTCGTGGTGGCTCCCGGCTTCATCGACCTCCATGCCCACGGCCAGGACGACGAGAACTACCGGGTCTTCGCGATGGACGGCGTGACCACGGCGCTCGAACTCGAAGTGGGCACCGGCGACGTCGCGAAGTTCTACGCCGATCGCGAGGGCAAGGCGCTCATCAATTTCGGGGCCTCGGTCGGTCACATTCCGAGCCGGATGGCGGTCATGAACGATCCGGGCACCTTCCTGCCGATCGCGGGCGGCGGGCGGGACCCGGCGACGCCCGAGCAGATCGCCGAGATCAAACGACGGCTCGATGTTGGTCTCGCGGCCGGCGGGCTCGGGGTCGGGTTCGGTCTCCAGTACACCCCGGGCGCCACCAAGTACGAAGTGCTCGAGTCGTTCCGGGCCGCGGCCAAGTATCACGCGCCGGCGTTCGTCCACACCCGGTCCTGGGGCACCACGGATCCTGGCAGCTCGGTCGAGTCCTATATGGAGGTGATCGCGGCCAGCGCCATCACCGGGGCGCCGCTCCATTTCGTTCACCTCAACAGCTCCAGCCTCGAGTCCACGCCCAAGACGCTCGCGCTCGTGGCCGAGGCCCGGGCCCGCGGGCTTGACGTCACGGCCGAGGCCTATCCCTACAGCGCGGGGTTGACGGAGATCAGTTCGCCGCTGCTCGACCGGTTCGTGGGCGGGCCCGACAGCATGTTCTCGAAGCTCATGCTGGTGAGCACCGGGGAACGGCTGACTCGCGAGACGTTTGCGGCCAAGCGGACTCCGGGCGCGATGGTGATCCTGTTTCTCAACACCCCGGAGATGGAGGCGATGGCGATGACGAGTCCGCTCACCTCGATCGCGAGCGACGGCGGCCTCCGGAGCGGGAAGGGGCACCCCCGGACGGCCGGCACCAGCGCCAGGACGCTGGGGTACTACGTTCGTGAGACGAAGCAGATTGGATTGATGGACGCGCTCCGGAAACTGGCGCTGATGCCGGCAGAGCGGCTGGAAAAGCTCGCGCCGGCGTTCCGCAACAAGGGCCGGATCAAGGTCGGCGCGGACGCGGATCTGACGGTGTTCGACGCCGCGACGGTGATCGACAAGGCCACCTACCAGCAGCCCAATCTGCCCTCGGTGGGTTTCCGTTATGTGGTCGTCAACGGGGTGCCGGTGGTGATGGATGGGGCGTTGAAAGACGGCATCTATCCGGGGCGCCCCGCCCGGGCGCCCGTCCATTAGGGGGCGCGCTCGGCGGGGCCGGGGAGCCGGGGGTCGCTATTTTGGGGTTAGGTTGTGAACGCTCGGGTGGCGAAACTGGTAGACGCAAGGGACTTAAAATCCCTCGGGGGCAACCCCATCCGGGTTCGAGTCCCGGCCCGAGCATCGCAAATTCTGCAAATACTTAGGGCCGCCGGCCAGTTGATTGGGCGGCCCTCTTCTTTACGCCGGAAACGCGGCGCCGATGGGTGCGCCAAGCCGAACACTGACCGTCGACCTCGGCCGGCAAGACGCCGCCGCTTGACGCTGGCTTGACTTCGCCCTGCGATCGTAGCGGAGATCATCAGGTTGGGTCTCCCCGCTTTCGGTGAGGTGTCTATGTCAGATCATTCGCGAATCTCCCGCCCCATCCTTCCGGGGTTCACCCGTGGGCAAACCGCAAGCCGCTGGACTGCGCTCC
>JAYUZK010000193.1:0-25479 GCA_043751835.1 Gemmatimonadota bacterium
CGGACAAGCAGTCCAAGGGGCCGAAGCCATTGACGGCGGCGCGCCGGGCGCTGTCCGAATCGGAAGCCGCCGTGGGAGACGCCGAGGGTCGGGTGAAGAAGGGCGAAGCGGCCCTCAAGGATCCGGCCCTCTACCATGGAGGGGCCGACGGGGCCCGCCGGGCGTCGAGCCTCGCCAAGGATCTCGAGCGGGCCAAGGCCGATCTGGCGCGTATGCTGGCCACGTGGGAGCGTTGCACGGTCGAACTGGAAAAACTCGAGCAGGAGGCAGGATGACCGAAACCCGACCCCTCCGCCCGATCGGTGTCGTGGGGTCGCTGCTCTACTTCGGCATTCCCGCCCTGATGCTCGCGGTGGCGATTCTGGGGCTGCTGCCGTGGATGATTCGGCACGGTGTGGCGCCGTTTCCCACCTTCGCCGCGACGTTCATGACTCCGCTGGTCCTCATGCTTGGCGCGGCCTTCGTGGCCTATCGGCTCGAGGGACGGGATTGGAATTGGACGGGCATTCGGGACCGGCTCCGGTTGCAGCGGATGACCCGGCGCGACTGGGCGTGGACGCTGGGCCTGGTGCTGGCGACCTTCGCGATTCAGTACGCCATCGGTCCCGTGGCGGCGTGGTTCTCGGGTGTGACGTTTTACCAGGCTCCGCGGGAATTCTCGGACTTCATGGCCGGGATGCGTCGGGCAGATTTCGGGTTCGACCTGACCGGCCGCTGGGATGTCTGGCTGTTCATCACGATCGGCATGTTCGTGTTCAATATCTGCGGCGAGGAACTCTGGTGGCGGGGCGTCATCCTGCCGCGGCAGGAATTGGTCTTCGGCAAGTGGGCGTGGCTGGTAAACGGCCTGCTCTGGGACCTGTTTCATTTCTTCTATCACACCAACCTGGGCAGTGTGGTTGGCTACCTGGCCGCCACGGTCCCGCTTGCCTACGTGGCCCAGCGGACCAGGAACACCTGGCCCGGGATCATCGCGCACTTCATCGGCAACATCGGGCTCCCGATCGGCATCCTCTACAAGGTCCTCGGCCTGCCCCTTCCAGGCGGCTGAGCCGCGACGGTCAGCGGCCCAGCTCCTCGAACGTCTGGGTCCCGATCCGGTACTTCGCCCAGTCCTTGTAGTCGAAGTGCCACCACTCAGCTTCATACACGGTGAAGCCTTCCGCTTCCATCGCCTCCCGCAGCAGATCCCGATACCACCGCTGCCGCGAGGTGCCGCCGGGGTAGAACGGGTAGGATCGGTCGGAGAACTCGTCGTACGTCCCGGTGGTGATGACCGGCTTTCCCGTCTTGAGATCATACATCGTGAGGTCGACCGCGCAGCCGCGATTGTGGCGCGAGCCCTTGGCTGGGTCGGCGACGAAGGTGTGATTCACCGGATCGGTTCCGTCCCAGAACATCTTGGTCACGTACCAGGGCCGGTAGCCGTCGTGGATCAGCAGCCCATAGCCGGCCGCCTTGAGCCGCCGGTTGGCGCGCACCACCGCCTCGGCGGCGGGCCGCTGGAGGAAAGCGCGCGCCTGGGAGTAGAACCGGGAGCCGATGAAGTTGGTGGTATCGGCGTAGCGGATGTCGAGCTTGATGGTCGGGTCGAGCTTGACCACCTCGGCGAGATCGGCCGGCCGGAAATCACCGGTCTCTTTGGGCGGCATCGCGGCCAGAGCGGCCTTGCGGAGTTCCTCGATCGGCTTGATGGGTTTCACACGGAATACGGCGCCACCCTCCGGTCCCACGGCGCGGCGGGCCCATGTGACGTTGGCTGCCACGACCTCGGTGGCGCGGCCGGCCAGGCCGCGGTGGAACACCACCATCTCCCCCGGATAGAGGCCGTACTCGGGGAACTTGAAGGTCGAGTCATTCAGCTGGGTCAGCGGGTACCGGGTAAACCACTCGATCAGGGCATCGAGCTTGCCGTCCCGTTCGCCGATGAACAGCGTGTTGTGGTCCCAGCCGTATTCCCCGATCAGGCCCTGCCAACGCGCCGGCGGATCGGCCGGCAGGGAGGGCCGGGGGGCCCTGGTGAGCGTGTCGGCGCCGAAGATGAGACGGTTGCCGCTGAGGAATACCCTGGGGCCGAAGGCGAACTCGTCGTCGACAACCAGGGTGTCCCGCGTGAGAAACTTGAGCGTCATGCGGCTCTCACCGTCGCGCTTCCAGGCGTTCAGCTTGTGGCCTTCCCAGGCGACGTCGTACCAAGTGGCGCCGTTGGTCCACCGACCGGCGTAGCGCAGGTCGGTCCAGCCGGCGGGCGTGGCCGTGGTGTCGATCGACGGGAGGGGCCGGCCTCGCTTGCGGGCGAGGAGCATTCCTACCGCCGCGTCCTGGATCCGGGTCATCACCTGATTGACCCCGTCCCGGGAGCCAACCACGATCACCGCCAGGTGTTCGTCGGGAAGGGCCACGAATTCGGTCGAGAATCCGTAGATCGCCCCGCCGTGGGCCACCGAGAATGCCGAGTCGCGCCGGACCTGGAAGCCGAGCCCGTAGCCCCGAGTGGTACCTTTGGGCTCGAATTGCGGCTCCCACATCTTCTCGAGCGTTTCCGGCTTGAGCACCTGGCCGTTACCGGCCTTCCCACGGCCGAATAGCACCTGGGCGAAGGTCGCGAGTTCGTTGACCGTCGAATACATGCTGCCGGCGGGTGACATCCCGAGCTGGAACGTCGGGGCCTCGAAGGTCCGTTCGTCATAGGTCCACATCCAGGCCTTGGCCAGCCGCCGGGTCAAGGCGGATTCCGGCTCGAACGCGCTCGAGCTGAGCCCGATGGGCTGGAGCACCGCCTCCTTGAGGTACTTCGCGAAGGGCTCCCCCGAGAGTTTCTCCAGCACGTAGCCTACCGTGCCGATGCCGGCATTGGAGTACTTGGTCCGCTGACCCGGGGCGTAGGCGAGCGCGGTTCCATTCAGGCTCGCCACCATATGGGACAGATTGGTGTCGGTGGAATCGAAATAGTTGCCGACCGGCGGCTCACGGATCAGTCCCGCCCGGTGCGACATCAAGTGACGGAGGGTAATTTCGCCGCCGAACGGGTTCGTTGGCTTGAAATCGGGCAGGTAGGTGGTGATTGGCCTGTCGAGGTCGACCTTCCCCTGTTCCACCAGCTGCATGATCCCGAGATCGGTGAACAGCTTGGACACCGACCCGATCCGGTAGACAGTGTTGGCGGTCGCATCGGCGCCGGCCGGGGCGTCCGCTTTGCCGAACCCGCGAGCCCAAACGGTGCGGTCCCCATCCACCAAAGCGATCGACACGGCGGGAATCTGCTTGTCCCGCATTTCGTGCTCGATCAGGGCGGCCATGCGACCGGCAATGCCCTGGTACTCCGGCGTGGCGGGCGTCGTATCCGGGGCGGGGGCGGCGGTCCGGGCGCACGCCGCGGCGCCCAGCGCAGTCACGAGGAAGAATCGGGTCATGGTCGACGAATCTACTACATTTCCGCTCCATGGAAGTTCAGATTTTCGGTCTCAAGAAGAGCTCGGAAACCCGGGCCGCCCTTCGGTTCTTCGCGGAGCGGCGGATCAAGACGCACTTCGTCGATTTTACGGTTCGCGGGCCGGCCAAGGGCGAGCTGCAGCGGTTTGCCCAGAAGTTCGGGGTCCAGGCCCTGATCGATCGGAAGTCCCGGCGGTTCGGCGAGCTGGGCTGGAGTTCGGCCCGGTACTCCGACGAGCATTGGCTCGAGCGGCTCATGCTCGAGCCGGCGGTCCTCAAGCTGCCGCTGGTGCGGTGGCAGCAGCAGGTGACCGTCGGCGGCGCCGAAGGGGCCTGGAAATCCTGGCTTCAGGCCGCCCCATAGACCCACCCCCGAATCCCAGTACATTTAGCCATCGCTCGAAAGGCTAACTCGTGGCTTGGCAAGCGATTCCACCCAAGAGGGGACCGGCGCCGTGATTCTCGAGAAATTCTTCGGGGCCATTCGGGCCCAACTGAACAAGCTGGCGAATTTCTTCTGGGAGAAGGATCCGATCGCCCAGATGCAGTACGAGTATGACAAGTCGGTTGAGCAGCTGCAGGAAGGCCGGAAGGGGCTCGAGATGTATCGGGCCCTCGTCGAACGAGTCACCCGCCAAGTGGCTGCGAACAAGGACCACGTCCAGAAGCTCGAGGCGCAGATCAAGGCGTATCTCAAGGCCGGCGAGCGGGACACCGCGGCCAAGTTCGCGGTGGAGTTGGAGCGGGCCAAGAAGGACCTCGCGCAGAACCAGGAACAGTTGACGATGCACGAGACGGCCTATGGCAACAACTTGAAGAAGATCCAGTCTGCCGGCAAGAACCTGCTGGCCGTGCGCGACAAGATTCAGAAATACGACGCCGACCTCAAGATGAGCTCCGCCGAAGCGGAAATCGCCAAACTGGCGGAAGATCTCGACTTCAACGTGACGACCGACTTCGGCCAGATCGAGGATGTGATCCAGCGGAAGATCGACCAGAACCGGGCCGCGGTCCGGGTCTCCTCCGACATGTCGTCGAAGGGTGTGGCGGAAATCCAGGCCGACGAACGGGTCGAGAAGTCGATGGCCGAGGATGCGCTCCAGCGGTACGAAGTCGAACTCGGGATTCGGGCGCCCGAGACGGCGCCGATCGCCGACTCGGCCAAGAATCTGGGGCCGGCGACGGAGACGAAGGGCAAGGAGACGGCGTAGCGGACGGGCGGATGGTCAAAGGTCAACTGCAAGGAGTGAATGAATGGCTGATGTGACTGGGGGGCGGCCGCGTCCGGCGTTCTTTGCCGTGGTGTTTCTGGTGGTCGTGGGGCTTGTGGTGTTGGCTCTCTATCGGTTCGGGGCGCTCAAGAGTGTCCTTGGGTCGCCAAGCGGCCAGGTGAGTGGCCAGACCGAATTGCCCAAGGACAACGGCGTCGAGGCGCCGGACAGCCAGGGTATCACCACGGTCAAGGAGTACAACTACGTCCCCACCCAGCGGTTGCCGGAGGTGAAGGGCGTCTCCAACTACAAGCCGATGACCGCGAACACGGTCCGGATGGCGCTCAATGTCTGGGCGGGCTGGGCGCCGGTGATCTATGCCAACAACGGCCTCAAGGCCGGCAAGGTCTGGAAGACGGCCAGCGGCAAGGACTTCAAGCTCGAACTGGTGCTCATCGACGATCCGGTGGCGATGCGGGATGCCTACGCGGCCGGCGACATTCATATCGGCTGGGCCACTCTCGACATGCTGCCGCTGATGCTGGAGGGCCTGAAGAAGGACTCGCGAACCATGCCGCGGGTCTTCCAGCAAGTGGACTTTTCCAACGGCGGAGACGGCATCGTCGTCCGGGAGAAGATCAAGTCGATCGCCGACCTCCGCGGCAAGACCATTGTGCTGGCGCAGAACTCGCCGTCGCAGTTCTTCGTCCTGAATGCGTTGATCAACGGCGGGCTCCAGCCCGGCGACGTGGAGTTCAAGTACACCCAGGACGCCTTCCAGGCGGCCGCCGCGTTCAACGCCGACAAGTCGATCTCGGCCGTCGTGAGTTGGGCGCCGGACATCTACAACTTGTCCAAGGTCAAGGGGAACAAGCTTCTCGTCACGACCGGCACGGCCAACAAGCTGATCGCCGACCTCTGGTTTGCCCGGGCCGACTTCGCCAAGGACAATCCGGAGATTATCGAGGGCATTGCCCGGGGGATCTTCGACGGTATGGAGGCGCTCAAGGCTCAGCCGGCCAAGCAGCAGGTGGCCAAGCTGATGGCCGCCGGCTACTCGATCCCGGAGCCCGACGCCCTCGGCATGCTGGGCGACGCCCACTCGACCAACTATGCCGAGAACAAGGATTTCTTCCTCAACCAGAACAACCCGGCCAACTTCGAGCGGCTCTGGAACACCGCCTACTACCTCTATCGCAAGGTGGGCGCGGTCGGGACCCCGGTGCCGTTCGATCAGGTCATGGACTTCACCGTCGTCAAGAAGCTCGGCGGGGAGCCCAGGTACGCCAATCAGAAGAACGAATACCAGGTCCAGTTTGCGCCGACCAGCGCCGCGCAGATTCAGGGCGAGAGCGAAGCGATCCTCACCAAGACGGTGGTGCTCCACTTCTATCCGAACTCGTGGGATCTCGCCAAGACGATCGCCACGACGGTGGATGGCAAGACCAAGCAGGAACTCTACGACCCCAACGTCGATGCCGTGGTTGAGGAAGTCGGGAAACTTGCCGGCCAGTACGGTGCGGCCAGAATCGTGATCGAGGGTCACACCGATGGCTCGATGAAGGGCACCATCCCGGCGTCGCTGGTGCAGGAGCTCTCCTTGAACCGGGCCAACGCGGTCAAGGAAGCGCTGCTTCGCAAGTTCCCGAGCCTCCAGGCGAACCAGTTCTCGGCAATCGGGAAGGGCTGGGATCGGCCCGCCGATGCCGCCGATCCCGAGAACCACGCCAAGAACCGGCGGGTCGAGGTGAAGGTCTATCCGGCCGAGGCCCAGTAACGAATGGCGGACCGGGAACGGCCGCCGCTCTTCAGTCTGCGGATCCCGCCTCGTCCCCTGACGGCGCGGGTGATCGGGGCGGGGGCGATAGCGGTGCTGATCGTGATCTGGTGGCTTCTCACCTTTGGTGACGTGCCCGAGGAACGGATCATCTCGCCCGCGGTACTGCCGAGCCCGTGGGAGGTGCTGGCGAGCGTCAAGAGCCTGGTAACCGAGCGTGCCTTGCTCGAGAGCATCGCGGCCACCCTCTGGCGCGTTCTGCTGGGCTTCGGGCTCGCCGTCGTCGTGGGCGTTCCCCTGGGCGTGCTCGCGGGCTCCTGGCGGGCGCTCGATGCCGCGGCCGCGCCGCTGGCCCTCTTCGGCCGGAACATTCCGATCGCGGCGCTGATCCCCCTCACGATTCTCTGGTTCGGGATCGGCGAGACCCAGAAGGTGATGTTCATCTTCCTCGCCACCGCGCCCTTCGTCTTCTCCGATACGGTGACAGCGATCGTCGGGATCGCCGAACAGTACGTCGATACCGCCCGAACCCTCGGCGCGTCGGCCTGGCAGGTGGTCCTCAAGGTCCTGGTGCCGTTAGGTCTGCCGGATATCTACAACTCGCTCCGCAACCTGTTCGGCCTGGCCTTTGGCTACATCATGCTGGCCGAGTTGATCAACGCCAAGTACGGTCTCGGCTATCTCCTGAGCACCAGCCAGCGGCGGGGCCTCACCGAACACATCATCCTGATCCTGGTGGTCATCGGCCTCCTGGCGTTCGGGATCGACCGGCTGCTGTACTGGTTCCAGCGGCAGCTCTTCCCCTACCGGCGCGAGGCGGAGGAATGAGCGCGTATTCCGCCGCCCCAACGGCGCCGGTGGTCCAGTTCTCCGACGTGACCAAGCGCTACGACAACGGCCTTGTGGCGATCCAGGACGTGAGCTTCACGGTCGAAGACCGGTCCGACCGGGGCGAATTCGTGGCGATTCTGGGCCCGAGCGGGTGCGGCAAGTCCACCATTCTCCGGCTGATCGCGGGACTCAGGCCCCAGTATCCGGCAACCGAGGGCACCGTGCTGGTCGGGGGGAAGCCGGTTACTGCTCCCGGTGCCGACCGCGGCATGGTCTTTCAGGATTACACGGCCTTCGATCATCGTTCGGTCCTGGAAAACATCGCGTTCGGCCTGGAGTGTCGCGGGGAGCCGAAGAAGGACCGGATCGAGCACGCGATGCAGTGGATCAAGCGGGTTGGTCTCGATCCGGATCGCGACGCCAAGAAATATCCCCACGAGCTGTCCGGCGGGATGCGCCAGCGGGTGGCGATCGCCCGGTCGCTCATTCTCCATCCCCGGATCATCCTGATGGACGAGCCGTTCGGAGCGCTCGACCCGGGCACCCGGTACAGCATGCAGGATCTGCTGGTCGAGCTGTGGAAGGATCTTCAGGCCACCGTCTTCTTCATCACCCACTCGATCGAGGAGGCCGTCTACCTCGGCGACCGGGTTTACGTGATGTCGCCGTCGCCGGGTAGGCTGCTCAAGGAAGTGCCGGTTCCGCCGCCTGATCGCCCCGCCCGCGAGATGCAGCGCGATCCGGCGTTCATGGAAATCGTCTACGGCCTCCGGGACGCGCTCGAACGGCTCGAAGTTGCGGCGACGAAGACCGAGGGGGCGGCCTAGTGGAAAGCCGGACGGGACTCCGACGCTACATCCGGAAGGCCATCCAGATTCCGTGGAACCTGCTCGCGTTCATGGGCGGCCTGTGCGGCGCGGCGCTGTCACCGTGGCCCGACGCCATGATCCCGCTGGTCGTCGCCGGGGAACTGGCGTTCATCGGTGGACTGGTGTCGATCAAGAAATTCCGGGACGCGGTGGACGCTGAGGAGGCGGCCAAGCTCCGAGGGCAGGGCACCCCGGGCCAGTTGCCGGCGACCGCCCTCACCGAGATGCTGGCGAGCCTTCCCCGGGAGGCTCAACTCCGCTTCCAGACCCTTCGCCAGCGGTGCCTGCGGATGCAGCAACTGGCCGCCGGGGCCCGCGGCAAGAATCCTCGCCTGGTCGATCCGACCGACGACATGAACACCGGCTCGCTCGACCGGTTGCTGTGGATCTTCCTCCGGCTGTTGGTGACCCAGGAGTCGCTCCGGTCATTCCTTCGGAGCACCTCGGAAACGATGCTGGCCGCCAAGGTGACCGATCTGACCGGTCAGCTCGCCAAGGCCAAGGCCGATCAGGACGAGCGGCTCACCATGTCGCTCGCCGACAGCGTGGCGCTCGCCAACCTCCGGCTCGACAACTACAAGAAGGCCGACAAGAACGCCCAGTTCGTGATGGTGGAACTGGACCGGATCGAGAGCAAGATCCAGACCCTCACCGAAATGATGGTGAATCGCCAGGACCCCGACTTGCTGGCGAGCCAGGTCGATCAAGCCGCCAAGAGCATGACCGATACCGAGAGCGCCATCAAGGAATTGCAGAGCATCACCGGAATGGCCGACCAGCTGACCGAGCCCCCGCCGATCATGAGCTCGAATCTGGGAGGCCTGCTCCGCGATGAAGCCTAACGGCAGCGGGCTTCCGGCCTGGTTCCCAGGGTGGGCCCGCCGGCTGGGCGAGCTGTCGGTGTCGGGCAGCACGTCGGTGTTCCTGCTCCACGGAAATACCTTCGACTTCGAGCCGCTCGCGGAAGGAACCGCGCCTCCCTACGGGTCGGTGGCGCAGTTTCTGACCGAGCAGATGTTCGGGCGCTACGACCTGGTGCTCCATTACGATCTGGGCCGTGGGCTTCGGGCCTTCGCCGGCCGGGACGAGAAGCGCCTCCGCGAGATGGTGACCCTGGCCAACCAGGAGATCGCCGGGTTTTCCGAACTCAAGAACGATCCCGCTGTGGTGCTGGCCCGGCTCGACCAATACGTCCGGACCACGATTGTGGCGCCGGAGGAACGGCGGAAGAGCTTCGCCCTGATCATCGACCAGGCGTCCTACCTGTTCCCGGATGGAGAACCCGGACGGTTGAGCTTCCAGGGGTCGGCCCTGCTGGTGACGCTCCTCAATTGGGCCCAGAGCCCTCACATCAAGCGCCTCAACATGGCGTTCGTGCTGATCGACGAGCGCCTAACCGACGTAAGCGGGCGGCTGGCCTCGAATCCGCACGTGGCCACCATCGAGGTGACGCTGCCCGAGGAGCCGGACCGGGCTGCCTATATCCGGTCGATGGTGGGCACCGCGACGGTGGCGGATTTTTCGGACTATTCGGTCGACGAGCTCGCCAAGCTCACGGCCGGGATCACCCTGGCCGACATCGGGGTCATGCTCCAGACCGCGCAGGAAGGGGTCGGGCGGCTCGACCAGCAGGTCTTCCGGGACCTCAAGAAACGGCTGATCGAGCGGCACTGTCAGGGTCTGCTCGAGTTCGTCGAGCCGAAGTGGAACCTCGACATCGTGATCGGTCACCAGGCCGCCAAGCAGCGGCTCCTCGAGGACGCGGCGCTCCTGAAGCGCGGTGCGCTCGACAGCCTGCCGATGGGCTACCTGCTGTGCGGACCCGTCGGGACGGGCAAGACGTTCATCGCCCAGTGCGCCGCCGGGGCCATCGGGGCGCCCTGCGTGGTCCTCAAGAACTTTCGCTCCAAGTATGTCGGTGAGACCGAAGGGAACCTCGAACGGGTGCTGTCGGTACTCAGGGCGATGGGCCCCGTCATGGTGATCATCGACGAGGCCGATGCGGCCCTCGGCGACCGCGATTCGGAAGGCGACTCGGGCACCTCCAGCCGGGTCTTCGGGATGATCGCCACCCAGATGGGGGACACCCGGTACCGCGGCAAGATCCTCTGGATGCTGCTCACCGCCCGCCCCGACCTCCTGCCCATCGACTTGAAGCGCCAGGGCCGGGCCGAAGTCCACATTCCGCTGTTCTACCCGCACGACGAGTCCGAACTCAAGGACATGTTCGTGGCGATGGGCCGGAAGCTTGGCACCACGCTCGGCCGGGACGACATCCCGCCGATCAAGGACGTCGGCAAGCTGTCTGGAGCCGATGTTGAGGGCATCGTCGGACGGGCGTGGCGGGATTCGCTGATCGGCGGTGCCAAGACGGTTACCAAAGCCGCCCTCGCCGCAGCGATGGCCGGGTTCCTCCCCTCCACCCAGGGGCTGGAGAAGGACCTCCAGGAGGTGGCGGCCATTCTCGAGTGCACCGACCGGGCGTTCCTTCTGCCCGACCAGCGGGCTATGGTGGACCGGGAGGGAGGCCGCGCGGAGCTGCAGCAGCGGCTGGCCCAGCTCAAAGCCCTGGTCGAGAGGCTGTAGTGGCCCGCCGGCGGGCCCGGCCGCCCGAGCCCGTTGTCGAATTGAGGGTCCGCCGTTCGACTATCAGGTGTTCACGGCAAGTCACCCCTCCTGGAGGACCCCATGAAGTACCTGTGCCTCATTTATTCAGACGAGACGATCTGGCAGACGATGCCGAAGGCGGACGCCGACGGCATGATGGCCGAGTACATGGCTTTCGGCGCCTCGATCCAGAAGACCGGCCAGTACGTTGGTGGCAACCGGTTGCAGCCGAGCCATGCCGCGGCGACCGTCCGGATCCGGCAAGGCAAGCTTACCACGACCGACGGGCCATTTGCCGAGACCAAAGAGCAACTCGGCGGCTACTACCTCATTGAGGCCACCGACCTGAACGAAGCCATCCAGGTGGCGTCGCGGATTCCCGGCGCCCGGGTTGGCTCGATCGAGGTTCGCCCGATCGCGCCGGCCCCGGCCCAATAGGCCCGAGGCGTCTTGGCAAGCGATGATTCGGGAGACTTGGTGCGGGAGACGGTCGATGCCGTTTACCGGGCCGAGTCTCGCCGGGTTCTCGCCACGCTGATTCGGCTGCTTGGTGACTTCGATCTGGCCGAAGAGGCGTTGCATGATGCGTTCGCTGCCGCCTTGGCCCGCTGGCCCGTCGAGGGTGTTCCGGCCAGCCCTCGGGCCTGGCTGGTCTCCGCGGGGCGTTTCAAAGCGATCGACGGGCTGCGCCGCCGGGCCCGGTTCGATCAGTCGCTGGCTCTCATTGTGGAACACCTCGAGAGTGCCCAAGAGTCGGTCGGCGATGATCCGGACGTCCAGGATGACCGTCTCCGGCTGATCTTCACCTGCTGTCATCCCGTGCTGCCGCCCGATGCCCAGGTCGCACTCACGCTGCGCGAGGTCTGCGGCCTGACCACCGAAGCAATCGCCCACGCCTTTCTGACCGGTCCGCCGACCGTCGCGCAACGGATCGTCCGGGCGAAGGCCAAGATCCGCGAGGCCGGGATTCCCTACCAGCTGCCGGCGCTGGCCGAGTTGCCGGAGCGCGTGCACTCCGTTCTCCGGGTGATCTATCTGGTGTTCAATGAGGGGTATTCCGCCTCGTCGGGCGATGCGCTGACCCGCCGCGATCTGTCCGATGAGGCCATCCGGCTTGGCCGGTTGCTGGTCGAGCTGCTTCCGGAGCCCGAAGCCATCGGCCTCCTCGCGCTCATGCTGCTGACGGAGGCCCGTCGCCCGGCCCGGACCTCGCCGTCCGGTGAGTTGGTCCTGCTGGACCACCAGGATCGGGGCGCGTGGGATCGGGCGAAGATCACCGAGGGCGCGGCGCTGGTGGAACGGGCCCTGACATCGCGACGGTTCGGCCCGTTCTCACTGCAGGCCGCGATCGCCGCCGTCCACGCGGAAGCGGCCGGCGCGGATGCAACCGATTGGGCGGAAATCGTGGGTCTCTACGATGTCCTGATGCGGGCCGATCCCTCGCCTGTCGTGGCGCTGAATCGAGCCGCAGCGGTCGCGATGCGCGACGGGCCCGCGGCGGGCCTCGCCCTGATCGATGCCATTCTGGCCCGCGGCGAACTCAGGGACTACCTGTGGGTCCACTCCACCCGCGCCGATCTCTGCCGACGCCTCGGTCGCCTGGCCGAAGCCCGCGAGGAGTATGAGGCGGCGTTGATCCTGAGCCGCCAGGAACCGGAGCGCCGCTTCCTCGAACGGCGTATTCTCGAGCTGGGTCAGGCCGGCACCTCGGCGGTGGCCAGTTCGCCGATCGATTCCATCTCGATCGGCGGTGCCAGCAGCTGATCCACCACGGGCGTCACCAGCCGGGCCAGCAACGTCGACGACAGGAGCCCCCCGATGATGACCTGAGCCAGCGGCGAGTAGAGTGAGGACCCCTGAACGGCCAGGGGCAGCAATCCGCCGATCGCGGTCAGCGTCGTCAGCACGATTGGAACGAACCGGATCCGCCCTGCCCGCTCGATCGCTTCCACCAGCCCCACGCCCTCGGCCCTGAGCTGATTGGTTAAGTCGACCAGCAGAATCGAGTTCTTGATCTCGATGCCGACCAGCGCCACGAACCCGACCATCGCGGTGAACGACAGGCTGTTGTAGTGCTGGATCACCGGGACCGACGCTTCGAATCGAGTCCGGGTCAGCTGGCTCAGCGGCACGATGCGGCCCGCCGCGGAGATGAGCTTGAGCCGATCCGGCAACTCGATTCGCGGGGCACCATCAAGACCGGCCTTGTCGGACCCATCCCGGAGCCGAATCCGGATGCCGTAGTCGGTCGATCAGAACCCTGAGGTCGGTGGCCTTTCGCTCGAAGGGATTGCGCACGCTGGTGAGGTCCGGGGTGCCGTCGAACAGCACCTGGGCCCGGCTTGCGAGGGTGCGCAGCGTGTCGAGATCGGGCCCCCCACCAGACGGAGGGCTAGCCGCCCCCCCGCCCGTCCGCCGCCCCCCACATCATCTGCCGCTCACGCTCCTCGAACCGGCCGATCTCATCCATGGCCCGCTTCGATGTCAGCAACGACCCGACGACGCCCACCAGAAACGACAGCGGAATCGTCACCAGTGCCGGGTTCTTGAGTGGGAACCAGGCGCTCCCATGCTTCAGGATGTCGATCTGGATCGTGGGCGAGAGGTAGATCAGCGCCAGCGTCGTCACCGTGCCGACCACCATGCTGGCGAGCAATCCGGTGGTCGTGGCCCGGCGCCAGAAAACCGCCAGGCAGAGGGCGGGGAAGTTGCCACTCGCGGCGATCGCAAAAGCCAGCGATACCATGAACGCCACATTCTGGCCCTTGAATGTCACGCCGAGCACAATCGCCAGGACGCCGAGAACGACGGTCGCACCTCGGGCAATCCGGAGTTGCTCGTCGCCGCCGGCATGGCCGTCGCGGAACACGTTGACCCAGAGGTCGTGGGACAGGGCCGCCGCCCCCGAGAGGGTGAGCCCCGCGACGACGGCGAGGATGGTGGCGAAGGCTACCGCCGCGATGAAGCCGAGGAACGGGGTTCCGCCGAGCACCTCGGCGAGGAGCGGGGCGGCCATGTTGCCGCCCTTGTCCACGGCCCTGATGGCCTCGGGCCCCACCAGGACCATCGCGCCGAAGCCGATGATGAAGGTCAGCAAATAGAAGAAACCGATCAGACCGGTGGCGTAGAAGACCGACTTCCGGGCGGCCTGCGCGTCGGGCACGGTGAAGAACCGCATCAGGATGTGGGGCAGGCCCGCGGTCCCGAACATCAGAGCCATCCCGAGGGACACGGCGTCCCACGGGTTGGAAACCTGCTTGCCGGGCGCCAGGACACCGGTCCCGTATTTCTCGGCCGCCGCGGCGAAAAGCGCAGTCGGGCTCATCCCGAACCGGGCCAGCACCAGCACCGCAAGCAGGAAGGCGCCGGACAGCAGCAGAATCGCTTTGACGATCTGAACCCACGTCGTGGCGATCATCCCGCCGAGCAGGACGTAGAGGATCATCACGGTTCCCACGACTACCACCGCCGTCTCGTAACTCAACCCGAACATGAGCTTGATCAGTCCCCCGGCGCCGACCATCTGGGCGATGAGGTAGAACGTCACGGTGGCCAGGGTACCCACTGCCGCCGCGATCCGGATCGGCTTTTGGCGGCGATGCAGCGCCACCACGTCGGCGAAGGTGTAGCGGCCCAGGTTCCGGAGCGGTTCGGCGATCAGGAAGAGCACCACGGGCCAGCCCACCAGCCAGCCAGTCGAGTAGATCAGGCCGTCGAACCCGGTGGTTGACACCAGACCCGCGATGCCGAGGAAGCTCGCCGCGCTCATGTAGTCGCCGGCCAGGGCCCAGCCGTTCTGTCCGGCGGTGATCGAGCGGCCCGCGGCAAAGAACTGCTCCATGGTTTTGGTCCGTCGAGCGGCCCAGTAGGTGATCCCGAGGGTGATGGCGATGAACAGGAAGAAGAAGCTGATCGCGACCGGATTGGTGCCGCCGATCGAGGTCGTCGGCGCCGGAGCCGTCGTCTGGAGGAGCCCGGTCATCGGCCGGCCTCACGTTTCAGCCGCTCGAGGGCCGGGTCGTACCGCTTGCTGGCCCACCGGATGTAGACCAGCGTCAGCACCCACGAGGCGCCGATGACCAGCGCGCCAAGGAGGATCCCCAGGCTCAGTCCCGGGGCCACCAGCGAGCCCACCAGAGGCTTGTCGAAGGCGATGAGCAGGATGAAGCCGAAGTAGACCGCCATCATCAGCCCGGTCAGGGTGATCGCCACGCGCCAGCGCAATCGAGCCAGCGCTCTCATCGAGTCAGGCATATGCTCTTGGGAGTCAGGGGAAACGGCGCTAACGTTACTGCTTCCCAGAGAAGTGAGCAACGATGCGGTGGTTGTTCCTTGTGGCGGCGGCGTGGCCGGTCGCCGGGGCGGACGCGCAGGCCCCACCCGCGACCGACGTGTACCTCGTCTCGCTCGCCCGGTCGGGCCGGGCGCTCACGTTCGGTGCACCGGTCAACCTGACCCATCGTCCCGGGTTCGACAATCAGCCGTTCTTCACGCCCGACGGCCGTACCATCCTCTATACCGTGGTTCGAGACGGCGGCCCGAACGGGACCACTCAGGCTGACATCTTCCGGATCGATCTTGCCAGCCGCCGCTCGAGTCCGGTGACCGAGACCCCCGAGAGCGAATACTCGGCCACCGTGATGCCGGGGGGCCGCGAGTTCTCGGTGATCCGGGTCGAGCGCGATTCGACCCAGCGGCTCTGGGCCTTTCCGCTCGACGGGAAGGGCAGTCCGCGCCTGCTGTTGGAGCGGGTAAAGCCGGTCGGGTACCAGGCCTGGCTCGATGAGCGAACCGTGGGGGTCTTCGTCCTCGGCTCGCCGCCGACGCTCCAGGTGGCCGACCTCATCACCGGCGATGTCCGGATCCTGCTGCCAAGCATCGGCCGGGCGCTGCACCGGATTCCGGGCCGTCGGACTCTGAGCGTGACGCACCAGGTGGCGGACTCGGTCTGGTGGGTTACCGAGGTCGACCCCGAGTCGGGCAAGACCACGCCGCTCATCCGGATGCTGCCCGGCGCCGAGTTCTACGTGTGGCTGCCGGACGGCTCGCTCCTGTCGGCTCAGGGGAACTCCCTCTTCCGTGCGATTCCGGCCGCGGCCAGGGGAAACCGGGCGCCCGACTGGACCCGGATGGTAACCTTCGATCAGGTCAAAACGATCACCCGCCTCGCGGTCAGCCCGAAGGGCGACCGCCTGGCCTTTGTCGCGGAGGACGGAAAACCATGAGGACCATCCTGGGCGCCGCACTGCTGGCGTTGGGCGCGGCCGGCTGCGGTGCCAAGCCCACCCCGATCGCGAAGGACACCCTGTCCACCCGTGAGCGCCAGGAAGCCATCGGCAACAGCGGCATTCCCGGCGCCAAGGGCATCAACCGCGCCCTCGAGGCCAGCGACTCGGCCACTGCGCGCAACCAGCGACTCGACTCAATTGGACAACCATGAAATACCTCACCCGCATCGTCGCCGGCGCCTTGGCGCTGGCGCCCGTCCTGGCGTCGGCTCAGGCCCGGCCCGAGTCTCCCATCATCGTGCTCGAGCCGGCCCAGGTGTTCGACGGCGACTCCCTCCGAACCGGCTGGACGGTGGCCGTCCAGCAAGGGCGGATCCTCGCGGTGGGCCCCGGGGTCCGGCCCGCCGGGGCACGAGTGGTCAGGCTGCCCGGTCTCACGCTCCTGCCCGGGCTGATCGAAGCCCATTCGCACCTGCTGCTCCATCCGTATAACGAGACGCCCTGGATCGACCAGGTTCTCAAGGAGTCCCTCGCGCTCCGGGTGGCACGCGCCACCAACCACGCCCGGAGTACCCTCTGGGCCGGCTTCACCACGGTCCGCGACCTCGGCACCGAGGGGGCGGGCGAGGCCGATGTCGGGCTCAAGGAGGCCATCAACCAGGGGATCATTCCCGGCCCGCGCATGCTGGTGACCACGAGGGCCATCGTGGCGACCGGGACCTACGCTCCGAAGGGGTTCGATCCCCGCTGGGACATTCCGCAGGGAGCCGAGGAGGCGGACGGCATCGAGGAACTCACCAAGGTCGTCCGCCGCCAGATCGGCAAGGGCGCCGACTGGGTCAAGGTCTACGCCGACTACCGCTGGGGCGCCCATGGCGAAGCGGCCCCGACCTTTTCGGTCGAGGAACTGACCCGGATTGTCGAGACCGCCCGGAGCGGCAACCGGTATGTGGTGGCCCACGCCACCACGGCCGAAGGGATGCGCCGGGCGATCCTGGCCGGCGTCAAGACGGTTGATCACGGGGATGAGGGAACGCCCGAGGTGTTCCGCTTGATGGCCGAACACGGCGTGGCGCTCTGTCCGACTCTCGCCGCCGGGGATGCGGTGGAACAGTATCGGGGCTGGAAGAAGGGCACCGATCCCGAGCCTGCCGACATCAAGGCCAAGCGGGCCAGCTTCAAAGCGGCGCTCGACGCCGGTGTCACGATCTGCAATGGCAGCGACGTGGGCGTCTTCGCCCACGGTGACAATGTCCGGGAAATCGAGATGCTGGTTGACTACGGCATGCCGGCTCTCGGCGCGCTCAAGGCCGCCACCAGCGTGGGGGCCCGGGCCTTGGGCCTCGGCGACCGCGGCCGAGTGGCGCCCGGTCAGTTGGCCGACCTGATCGCTGTGGCGGGCGTTCCGACCATAGATATTCACGCGCTTCGCCAGATCCGGTTCGTCATGAAGGGCGGCGACGTGTTCCGAAACGACCTCGAGGAAGGAAAGGCGCGGCCATGAGAATCCTGCTCTGCGCGGGACTCGTCGCAACGCTCACCACCGGCGCCCGGGCCCAGAGCCTGACGCCGGACCAGATCAAACGGATCGACAGTGTTTTTGCCCAGTTCGACGGAACCGCTCGGCCCGGTTGTGCGGTGGGGGTGAGCCAGGCCGGGGCGCCGGTGTACTCGCGCGGGTTCGGTATGTCGGACCTGCAGCACGGCGTACCGATCACCCCGCAATCGATCTTCCACGTGGCGTCGGTGTCGAAGGAGTTCACGGCCTTCGCGGTCGCGCTCCTGGCCCAGGACGGCAAGCTGTCCCTCGACGACGAGGTCCGGAAATACATTCCGGAACTGCCCGATTACGGCCACAAGATCACGATCCGGCACCTCATCTATCACACGAGCGGCATCCGCGACCAGTGGGAACTGCTCGGAATGGCCGGCTGGCGCTATCCCGAGGACCTCTTCACCCAGGAGGACGTCCTCGACATCGTGATCCGGCAGAAGGAACTCAACTTCAATCCGGGCGACGAGTACCTCTACAGCAACTCCGGGTACAGCCTGCTCGCCATGATCGCTCAGCGGGTGTCAGGCAAGACGTTCCGCGAGTTTGCGGACGAGCGGATCTTCAAGCCACTCGGGATGACCAGCACTCACGTGCACGACGATCACGCCATGATCGTGCCGGGCCGGACCTCGGCCTACGAGATGGGGAAGGGCGGCTGGAAGATCAGCATTCCGGACTTCGATACTCACGGCGCCACCAGTCTCTTCACCACCCCTGGCGACCTGCTCAAGTGGCAGCAGAATTTCGAAAGCCGGACGGTCGGGTCGGAGGCGCTGATCAAGGACGCGCTTACCTCGGTGATTCTCAATAACGGGAAGCCGGCGAATTACGGTTTTGGTCTCTCGCTCGAGACCTACCGCGGCGCCCAGGCCTACGGGCATGGCGGCGCGGACGCGGGCTACCGCGCCGACGTGATCCGGTTTCCGGCGCAGCGCCTGGCCGTCGCGGTCACCTGCAACTTCGGTGAGGCCACGCCGGGCACCTACTCCAGGGCGGTGGCCGACATCGTTCTTGGCGACAAGCTGACCCCGGTACCGCCGGCGCCCAAGGCGGGAACGGTGACGCTCGCCGCTGCCCGGCTCGCCCAGCTGGCAGGCGTCTACAAGGCGGCGACCAACGACCACGCCTTCAGGATGACCGTCAAGGACGGGAAGGTCGTTCTGGAGAACTTCGGGGTGACGCTCGAGGCGGTCGATGAGAGCCACTTCACGATTTTCGGTACCCCGGTTGAGTTCTTCGGAGCGCCTAACGCCGTTCCGGTCGGCGTCAGGGCCCGGGCAATGGGCGACTCCATGCTCCGGGTGCCGGCGTACACGCCAACCCCGGCGCAGCTCGCCAACTTCGCCGGCGAGTACTGGAGCGACGAACTCAGGGTCTCCTATCGGGTCGACGTTCGGGACTCCTCGCTGGTCGTCCATCCGTTCAAGCATCCCGAGCAGGTTGTCGCGCCCGGCTTTCCGGATGCCTTCGTCGGTGGTCAGCTTGGTACCGTTCATTTCACCAGGATCAAGGGCCAGGTGACCGGGTTCCGGCTGACCGGAGGCCGGGTTCGTAACGTGGCGTTCACAAAGGGCGCCAAACGACCTTGACGCCGTCCGCGTTAGGTGGGTAGGATGCCAAACGAAGTCAGGTCGTGTACTGGAAGGAGTCGAACATTCGTCTGAAACCGTTCCGCGCGTGGCGGCCTGATCCCGCGGTCGCCTACCGCGTGGCCGCGCCGCCATATGACGTGGTCGATCGAGCCGAGGCCTCTGCACTGGCGCAGGGCAACCCGTTCAGTTTTCTGCACGTCGGCCGGTCGGACATCGACCTTCCGCCCAGCGTCGATCCCTACGATGAGCGGATCTACCGCAAGGCTCGCGACAATCTCAAGGCCTTCATGAGTGATGGCACCCTGATCCAGGAGCGGGATCCGTCACTCTACCTCTATGAACTCACCATGGACGGCCGGTCCCAGATCGGGGTGGTCGGGTGCGTCCATGTCGAGGACTACGAACAAGACGTCATCAAGAAGCATGAAAGAACCCGGAAGGACAAAGAGGACGACCGGACTCGCCACGTCCTGACGCTCAATGCCAATGCCGAGCCGGTCTTTCTCACCTATCAGGGACAAGTCTACCTGAGCCGGATGATCACCGACGGGATGCGAGGGGCGCCGCTCTATGACTTCACGTCGGACGACGACGTTCGCCACCGAGTCTGGCGGGTTCGCGATCCCGAGCCGTACCTCGATGCTTTCCGCCGGGTGGCCGTGGCGTACGTCGCTGACGGGCACCATCGTTCGGCGAGCGCCTGGCGGGCCGGCAACGAGCGCAAAGCGGCCAACCGGGCCCACTCGGGCCTCGAGGAGTACAACTGGTTCCTCGCCGTGCTGTTCCCCTCGGACCAACTGCACATCATGCCCTATAACCGCGTGGTGAAGGATTTGGGCGGGTTGTCGCCCGAGGAGTTCCTCGACCGGTTGCGGGCGGTTGGTGCCCTGTCCGAGACGATCTCACCAGCGCCGGACCGAGCGTGGGTGTTTGGCGTCTACGTCGGCGGCCGCTGGTATCGGCTCGAACTCGACCCGGCGTCGATCAATCCGCTCGATCCGATCCGATCGCTCGATGCCGAGTTGCTGTACGAGAGGATTCTCCAGCCGATCCTTGGCGTCGGCGATATCCGGGCCGACAAACGGGTCGACTTCGTCGGCGGGATCCGCGGCCCTGGCGAGCTCAAGCGGCGGGTCGATTCGGGCGAGATGGCCGTGGGCTTCGCCCTCTACCCGGTCCGGATCGAGCAGGTCATGGCGGTCGCCGATGGCGGTGGCATCATGCCGCCCAAGACCACCTGGTTCGAGCCCAAGCTCAAGAGCGGGCTCTTCGTTCACACCCTCGACTGATTGACAGGCTGCATGACACGAGTACTGATCGCCGACAAGTTCGAAAGGGTCGGTGTGGACGGCCTCAAGGACCTCGGTTGTGAGGTCATCGAGAAGGCCGATGTGAAGGCGGAGGAACTCGGGGCCCTGATCCGAGAGGTGGATCCTCGCGTCCTGGTGGTTCGGAGCAAGAAGGTCATCGAGGAGGCGATGAAGGCCGGCCCCCGGCTTTCCCTGGTGATTCGAGCCGGGGCGGGGATCGATACCATTGACGTCGCGGCGGCCTCGCGGCTCGGGATCTTCGTCTCGAACTGCCCCGGCAAGAACTCGATCGCGGTGGCTGAGCTGGTCATGGGACTCCTGCTCGCGTGCGACCGGCGGATTCCAGACCAGGTCATCGAGCTGCGTCGCGGCGAATGGAACAAGGGCGGTTACTCAAAGGCCCGGGGCCTTCATGGCCGTACCCTGGGCATCGTCGGCCTTGGCCAGATCGGGCGGGAGATCGCCCGGCGGGCCCAATCCTTCGGGATGAGAGTGGTCGCTTGGTCGCGGCTGCTCACCATCAATGACTGCCAGAAGCTCGGTATCGAATACGCCGAGAACCCGCTCGACGTGGCCCGTCGGGCCGACGCCGTCACCGTCAACGTCGCCTCGGCGGCGGAAACCAGGCATCTCGTCAACGCCGAGTTTCTGGCGGCGATGCGCCCTGGGGCCTACCTGATCAATACGTCGCGGGGGGGGGTGGTCGACGAGGCCGCCCTGCTCGACGCGATCGCCACCAAGGGCATCCGGGCCGGTCTCGATGTCTACCAGAACGAGCCATCGGGCTCGAAGGGCGCCTTCGACTCCGCGCTGGCCAAGTCCCCCGGTGTCTACGGAACTCACCACATAGGCGCCTCGACGGATCAGGCCCAGATCGCAATCGCCCACGAGGTGATCCGGATTGTCCAGGTATTCAAGGAGACCGGCGCGGCGCCGCACTGCGTGAACCGGCTGGCCCGGAGCGGCGCCACCCACGTGCTGTCGGTCCGCCACCGCAACCGCCCCGGTGTCCTCGCCCACGTATTCCGGATCCTGTCGGAGGAGAACGTCAACGTCGAGGAGGTCGAGAACATCGCCTACAATGGGGCCGAGGCGGCGAGCGCGCGGGTCCACGTGGCCTCGCCCCCGAACGCCGAGGCGCTCGAGCGAATTCAGAAGGGCAACGACAACATCATCAGCGTCGACCTGACGCCCGTAAGGCGGTAAGCATGGACCGGATTCACAACTTCAACGCGGGTCCAGGCGTCCTGCCGGAGCTGGTGCTGCGCCAAGCCCAGCAGGATATCTGGAACATTGCCGGTTCCGGCATGGGCATCATGGAGCACAGCCATCGCGGCAAGGTGTTCGAGAAGGTGATTGCCGACGCCGAGGCCGAGGCACGAACGCTGGCCGGGATTCCCGACAACTACCGGGTCCTCTTCATCCAGGGCGGCGCGACCCAGCAATTCGCGATGGTTCCGATGAATCTGCTCCCGGCCGGCCGAACCGCCGACTACCTCGTCACTGGCGTCTGGTCCGAAAAGGCCATCAAGGAAGCGAAGAAGTTCGGGACCACCCACCTGGCCATGACTGGGGAAGGCAGCAAGTTCACCGAGATCCCGTCCACCGACACGATCCGCTATTCGGACAAGCCCGCGTACGTCCACCTCACCACCAACAACACGATCTACGGCACCCAATGGCGGACCGAGCCGCCCGTGCCCGCCGGCGTGCCGCTGGTCGCCGATACCTCGAGCGACATGTTCAGCCGGCCGATCGACGTGTCGAAGTACGGTCTGATCTACGCCGGCGCCCAGAAGAATCTGGGGCCCTCCGGCCTCGTGCTGGTGATCGTCCGCGATGACCTGGCCGACCTCGGGCCCACGACCCTTCCGACCATGATGCAGTACCGCACGTACGCCAAGGAAAAGTCGCTCCACAACACCCCGCCCACGATGACCATCCATGTCGTGGGCCTGGTGCTCAAGTGGATCCGGGAGACCGGCGGCCTCGCGGCCATGGCCGCCCGCAACGAGGCCAAGGCAAGGCTGCTCTACGACGCGCTCGACGAAAGCCGGTTCTTCAGGGGCACGGTGGCGCCGGGCAGCCGGTCGCTGATGAATGTCTGCTTCCGGAGCCCGAGCGAGGAGTTGGACGCGAAATTCGGTGCCGAGGCCGAGAAGAAGGGACTCGCCGGCCTCAAGGGCCACCGCTCGGCGGGCGGAATGCGGGCCAGTATCTACAACGCCTGCCCGGCCGCCAGCGTGAAGGCTCTGGTGAACTTCATGTGGGAGTTCGAACGGGTGAACCGTTAGGCCCCGCCTGATGCCATCGGTTCGTCCGGGTAACCGGTCTCCCGCGCGAACTGGCCGTAGGAAAAGCCCGCGATGATGTCATAGAGGGCGTGGACCGCCATCGCGGGCACCAACGAGCCGGTTGCCAGGACCAGGGCGTGGAACCCGGTGGCGAAGACGCCGATGATCGCCACCGATCGCCACCCCTGAACCGCGTGCCCGACCGCGAAACTCACCGCGCAGAACGCCACCGCCACCGGTACGGAACTGGTCAGCCAGACCGTCAACCAGAACATCACTCCGCGATACGTCAGTTCCTCCCCGATACCGGCGCAGATCGAGATCACCACCCAGAGCAGGTGGTCGGCCCGGTCCACCGGCGTCACCAGGTAGATCCGCCGGGCCCGCTTGGTCACCTGGTCTCGCCATGTCGGCCGGAGCAGGGCGACGGCGGCGATCAGTGCGGCCAGGCTGAGTCCGAGGTGGGCGAGCGTCGGCCGGTACCGCCTGAGGACATCGACTCCGAGGTAGTGCGCCGTGATCAGGGTGGCCGCGAGGAAGGCCAGCTGCTGAATGATCACCGAGACGAAATAGCGTTTCTTGGGCGGGAGCGGGTACTCGTCGATCCGGCGCCTTGAGCGGATCGCGGCGAACGGAATCAGCGCCCCGAACAGCGCCAGGTACCCGAATCCGAGGGGACCAATGGCGTCCGGGGTGAACCCAATCCCGGTCATCCGGCGACGACGAGCCCTGCGGCGAGCCGCCGGATCCGCTGGACGATCGCCGTGAGACCCTGGGTCCGCATCATGCCAAGGGCTTCATCGAGGCCAAGTAGGTGGATCAGGTCGGCCGGGAGGGCGGCGACCGCGGCCGCCGGTTGGCCATCGAGTTCGCGGATGAGCAACGACACAAATCCGCGGACCGTCGGCGACTCCCGCGGGACGTCGGCCCAAAGCCGGAGAACGTCACCGTCGCGTTCGAGCCAGAGGAACACCGGTGTCTGGCACTCGCTGATGCGGTGGGCCTCCCGGTCCCGATCCGCCTTGAGTCGTTCGGGCAGGTCGGGCAGCCGTTTCGATGCCTCGAGCAGGGTCTCGAGGCGAAGGTGTGTGTCGGCCGTCTGGAAGCGCCGGATCAGCTTGTCGATCGTCATGGGTTCGGGGCAGATTGCTGGTGGCTCACAAATCTACCCTGACCTTGGGTTCGAGCATGGCCAGTCCGTCCGGTCCCGTCGTTTCCACTGCGTGGCTCGCCGACCGGCTCGGCCGGCCCGATCTGGTCGTGGTCGATGCCTCCTGGTATCTCCCGGCCATGGCCCGCGACCCCCGGGCCGAGTATCAGTCGGCCCACATTCCCGGCGCGGTGTTCTGGGACCTTGATCGGCTGTCCGATCCCGACTCGCCGCTCCCTCACATGCTGCCTCCGCCAGACCTGGCCGCCCGCCAGATATCGGCGCTCGGGGTTGGCGATCGCGACACCGTGATTGCCTATGACGGATCGGCCACCAACCTGAGCGCCCCGCGCGTCTGGTGGCAGCTTCGCGTCCTGGGGCACGACGCCGTGGCGGTGCTCGATGGAGGGTTGCAGAAATGGCTGGCGGAGGGGCGCCCGACCGAAGCGGGATGGCCGACGTGCTCGCCGCATCGGTTCACGGCCCGGCTCCGGCCCGAACTCATTCGCACCATCGATCAAGTCCAGGCCTTCATCGGCTCCGATGACACGGTCATGGTCGACGCGAGGTCGGTGGGCCGGTTCGAAGGGCGGGAACCGGAGCCGAGGGTCGGCGTGCGAGGTGGTCACATTCCCGGAGCGCGCAATGTGCCGTTCGGTCGGATGGTGGCGGCCGACGGGACTCTGCTGCCCAAGGCGGAATTGATCAGAGTCTTTGAAGAGGCCGGCGTGGACCTGGGGAAACCGATCGTCACCTCCTGCGGCTCGGGCGTCACGGCTTGTGCGCTGGCTCTTGGCCTGGAAGCAATCGGGCACGGATCCTATGCGGTCTACGACGGCTCCTGGACGGAGTGGGGCGGCCGAAGTGACATGCCGGCGGAGGTCGGCGGATAGTCTCAGGGGGGATGGTCTAGGCGCCCCCGCACCGTCTTACCAGCCGCCGAGGCCACGGGTGGTTCGGCAGCAGCGCCGCGGCCCGGGCCGCGTGGGCCCGGCCCGCAGCCGAACAGCCTTCGCGGAGGGCGAGATGAAGGTGGAGCCGGTAGTTGCCGGGATCGAACCGGACGGCGGCCTCGAGGGTCGAGATCGGGTACCCGGTGCCGGCCGTTACCGCGGCGGTGGTCTCGCCGGCGGTCCTGACCACCAGCGGAATCATCACCGCCGCGAAGCCCAGCAGCCATCGTGCCCGGGCCGTCGCGATGGGAATCCGGCCGACCGGCCGGGTGGCTGGCAGCAGCGAACCTAACGCCGCTCCGGCGATGAGGGTCGGTGGGGCGAGCAGCAGTACCGCGTCGAACAGCCCCACCACGGACACGGCGGTCATCACGCCCAGCGCGGCGATCGCAGAGGCGCCGTGAAGGGGATCGCGGGCCCGGCGAAGGGCCACAACGGCAAAGCAGATCAGCGTGCCGATCCAGAGCAGAGCTGCGGCCGGTCCCCGTTCCACCACGAGCGCCACCCAGTCGCTTGAAGGCCAGGGGTTGGTCGGGATAGGGTCTGCCCCGCCGAACGAAGGGTCGCCCGGCGTGGTGACGGTCGGGTAATCCACGAACCAGTTGCCGGGCCCGGTGCCGAAGAGCGGATTCTCCCGCACCAGTTTGAGGCTGTTCCGATACTGGATCAG
>JAYUZK010000194.1:0-4826 GCA_043751835.1 Gemmatimonadota bacterium
AGGTTGGCCGCCGGGTCCTCGACGCAGACCATTTGCGGCAGGCCCAGCGTCACCGTGCGAGAGCGGGAGGTCATGGCGGGAAATCTAACGGGACATCGGCCGTCCGCAGGGTCAGGTCAGAAATCGATCTGGGCTCGCATCACGAGCGCATTCTCGTGGGTCAGGGAGACCCCGTTGACGACGACGGGGGTATCGAAATTGGTGCGCACGTAGTTGACCATGATCCGGGTGAACGGATTCGGCACCCAGGAGACGTCGGCCGTCCAGGCCCGGGCCCGGGTCGTCGGCTGGGTGGTCGGGGCCCCGTTGGCGAGCCGGCCGGCGTTGGCCGGCCCGGTCAGGCCGAAGGCACGACCGTCGAAGGTGCTGTAACGGATGCCGGCCTGCAGGGCTCCGAGTCCGTGGTGCGGGCCACGGAGTTCGCGACGCGGGCGGATCCGACCGTACTGGCCGCCCTGATACCAAGCCGCATAACGCTCCCCGGTGATCATCCAGAGGGCTTCGACGTACCCGGCTTCCAGCTTGAGGTCGTATCGGGCAACCGGCGGTGGCGTCTCCCGGGAGCCCCGGTACCGGGCGGTCCAGTACTCGCCCTGGAGTTTGACGGGCCCTTTCGCGATCGAGCCCTCCCAGGCGATGAGTCGGCGGTCGACGTTCGTCGCGGTCACTCCGCTCGCCAGGTTGAACGGCTGCGGGGTGAAGAACGCGACCCCCCGTCCTTCGGTCTGGATGGTCGGCGCCGTGTACGGTGATCCCGGGCTGTTGGCGGCGGCGCCCTGCATGAAGCTCAGGCCCACGTGGTAGACGGCGTGCGGGTCGTTGAGCCAGGCCGCCAGGTTCTGCGCCACCCGCAGGGTCAGCATCTTGCCGTCGGCGGCGACCGCCTGCGCGTTCCCTGACTGCTCCTCGGTATTGATGCCCGTTCCATTGGTTGCCGCGAACGAGTAGCTGAGCCCCGGCAACCCGGCGGGCGCGCCGGTGATCGCCACACCCCGGTCGTAGGTGAAGTTCTGCAGGAGGCTGTACTGGAGGCTTCGTTCGGTGAAGTCGGTCAGGTTGTCCGACCCCGTGTTCTCGAGCCCGAACGAGGGTTTGAACTGGCCCACCAGCAATCGACCGGCCGGTCGGAGCCAATCGAGCGCGAGGTAGCCGTTGACCAGGCTCGCCGTCTGGGTCGTCGTGCCGGCGTTGCCGGTTCCGTATTCGCCTTCGAGCACGAAGGTGTAGTCGTTGGCGTACGTGACGCTGGTCCCGAACCGGATCCGGCGCAGGCTGAAGACGTCGGGCGTCGCCCCGCCCGGCCGAAAGGAACGGGAATCGAATTGGAGCCGGCCCACGAGTTGGGCCTGCCAGCGGCCATCGGAACTCTGCACCCGGACCCCGTCGGCAGGGGGCCGGGGGCGTGCCGCCTTGGTGGTATCCTGGACGAGGTGGGCGAGGACGGAACCGAGGATCAAGAGGGCGGTCATAGGGGTCGTATGGTAAGCCCGCCGGCCGGTCGACGTCCAGTCGATCGGGGCTCGACCATTAGGGGGCCGCCGTGTATCATCCGGTCCCCATGCGCCCCCGTGTCCGAATGCTCCTCCTCCTGCAGATCGTCGGCGCCCTCGCGCTCTCGGTCCAGGCGCGAGGCCAGGCGCCCTCGAGACTCAGGATCGACTGGAAGAACCTGGTCACCCTCTACGGGGATAACACCGAGTTCTTTACGCCATACCGGCTTGGTGAGACCCTCCTCGGGGGGCAGTTCACCAGCGCCCTCTCGGTCTCGCCGACCGGCAAGTATGAGGTGCTGGCCGGTGTGTTCGGCGACGTCCGCTGGGGGTCGGCCAAGTTCCTCGACCGGACCCGGCCGATCCTCTCGTTCCGCTACCACACGCCGACCTCGCTCGGGGTACTCGGCACTCTCGACACCCGCCGTCGCCATGGCCTCCTCGAGCCGCTCGCCGTGACGACGCTCGAATTGACCCGCCCGATCGAGTATGGTCTCCAATGGGTCGAGACCCGCCGCCACTGGGACGTGGACGGCTACATCAACTGGCAGGCGCTCAACACCCCGACGCAGCGAGAGGTCTTCGACTACGGCTGGGTGCTCCGGGTCCGCCCGATCCGGCAGGTGTCGTTCGAACACCAACTGCACGGCCTTCACCACGGGGGCCAGCTCTTCAGCGCCGGCGTACCCGTGACCAACAATGTCGGCTCCGGATTCGGTCTGACGGTCAGCGACACCGTTCCGCGGGTCGGCTTCACCCGACTCACGTTGTACCGCCTTCGTAGTGCCGGGAACATCGATCCCGAGGCTCCCGCGGGGCGGCCAGGGAAGGGTAGTGGCACCTACGCCCGCCTCGGCGTCCAGCCGGCCCGGTCGGTTGAAATCTTCGCGATCCGGTGGTGGGGCCGTGATTTTCTGGCTCAGGATGGGGACAACAACTACAATTCCGCTGGGGTCAAGTCCGGGTTCTACCGGTCCCGCAGAACCTATTTCGAGCTTGGGGTGGCCCGGCGAGCCACCCTCGAAGGTGGTGTTGAGCTCGATGCCGAGTTCCGGCTCCATCGTATTGACCACGAGCAGAGTATTTCCATCCAGGGTACCTCCTGGGAGTACTCGTATCGGTTGGTAGTTCGTACCCCATTCCAGTTGGCGCTTCGGTAACACTCACGAAGGAGTCGGTATGGTTGGAGGGTTGGTGCTTCTCGCGCTGTTCCAGCAGCAGACGCCGCAGGTCGCCCGGATCGAGATCAGTCCGGCACAGGCGGAGGTGCAGGTTGGCCAGACCGTCCAGATGTCGGCCCGGGTACTCGACGTCAATGGCAATCCGGTTCCCAACGCGAAGGTCCTCTGGTTCGGCGGCGGTGAAGGTGCGGTCGATTCGACCGGCATTGTCCAGGGCGGGTTCCGCGGATACATCCAGGTCGTCGCCATGGTGACCGTGCCGGGCAGCAAGCGGGTCACCGCGGAGGCGCGGGTGAAGGTCACCCCGGCACCGGCCACCCAACTTGCCCTGAATTATGGAGCGCTCCGGCTCGCGGTGGGGTCTCGCCTGACGCTCGCCGGCACCGCCAAGAGTTCGGAGAACGACGTTCGCGATGACCCGGTCTCGTTCACATCGGGCAAGTCGCTGGTGGTGAGCGTCACCCCCGACGGCCGGCTGCAGGCGCTTCGGCCCGGGACCGCGGTAATCACCGGCCTCGCCGGCAAAGCGCAGACGACCGTCGCGGTCGAAGTGGTCGCTGCCGTTCCCGCGACCATCGCACTGGCCCCGGCGACGTCCTCCGTCAAGACCGGCGACGTGGTCCGGTTCGCCGTGACGGTGAAGGACCGAGCCGGCAAGGCCATCGAGGGACTAACCCCCCGCTGGTCCGTCGCGGCGATCGGGGCCACCGGCGTCGGCCAGGTCGACGCCGACGGCGCCTTCGTGGCGGAGGAGCAGGGCGGCTACACGGTCACCGCGTCCGTCGGAACGCTCACCGCGGACGCCACGGTGCAGGCGGCGGCCCGCCACGTGGGCCGCGGGATCGAAGTGGTCGGCCGGGTGCCGATCAAGGAACGGGGCGCCGAGGTCTGGGCCCATCCGAACGGGAAGTGCGTCTACTACAGCACCATCTCCGATCTCGTCTACGCCATTGATGTCACCAACCCGTCGAGCCCCAAGATCGTGGACTCGATGAAGATCGACGCCCGGATCATCAATGACGTGATGACCACCGAGGACGGCAAGTATGGCGTGTTCTCCCGCGAAGGCGCCTCCAACCGAAAGAACGGCATTGCGATCTTCGACGCCTCGGATGCCTGTCATCCCAAGGTGATCGCCGACTACAACGCCACCGTCACCGGCGGCGTCCACTCATCGTTCATTTACAAGGATCACGTCTTCCTGACCGACGACGCCACCGGCTCGATGCGGGTCATCAGCATCAAGGACCCGTACAACCCCCGCGAAGTCGGCCGCTGGCAGACCAGCCAGACCGAGCATGGGCGCTACCTCCACGACATCGACGTCAAGGACGGGCTCGCCTATCTCTCGTACTGGAATGACGGTCTCAACATCGTCGACGTCGGGAATGGGATCAAAGGGGGCACCCCCGAGAAGCCGGTCCTCGTGTCGCAACTCAAGTACGACCTCGACCACCTCTACCGCCGGGTCGACGACATGTACGGCCTTGGCGGCCGTGGCACCCACACCGCCTGGCGTCACAAGAACTACGTCTTCATCGCCGACGAGGTCTACGCCTCGAAGTCGGCCAAGGGTCACGACGGCGGAAATGATCTCACCTGGGGTCGGCTCCAGGTGGTGGACGTGTCCGACATCATGAAGCCGAAGATCGTGGCGTGGTACGAGCCGACCGATGGCGGGGTGCACAACGTCTGGGTCGCTGGTGATTCCCTCTACGTCGGGAACTACCAGGGTGGTGGCCGGGTAGTGGACGTCTCCGGCGAGCTCAAGGGCGATCTGCTCCGTCAGGGCCGGGAGATCGCCTGGCTTTTCACGGCCGATTCCTCGGGCATGAAGCCCCGCTCCACATTTACCTGGGGCGCCGTCGTGAAGGACGGGCTGATCTACTTCAACGACATCAACACTGGGCTCTGGATCACCCGGCTCGAGAAGAAGGAACGGCCGGTTCCCTAGGAGATTGCTTTCGGCTTCTTCAGCCGGCTCTTGAGGTGCTCCTCCATCTTGAGCCGGGGAATCCCGTCCTCCATCCAGTCGGGGGCGGGCAGGCCCGGGAGCATGGCGCTCCCGTCACAATTCCGCTGAACAGTTTGCCCGTCTGGGTCGCCGGGAACGCCGACTGATAGCCGCCCCATGAGTGGCCCTTCTCGTAGATGG
>JAYUZK010000195.1:0-2958 GCA_043751835.1 Gemmatimonadota bacterium
TCCGGACCAGAGACATGTCCACCCGGTAGCGGGCAGCGAAGGTCCCCTGGTCCCGCTGAAACGAGAGCGCCCGATTTTCGAAGGACAGGCCGATCTCGAGCAGGGTCGAATCCCCCCTGCCGGCGAGCATCACCACGTTGCCGACAAACGGAATCGGGCCGGTGCCCGCAAGCCGGCCGAGGCGCTGATATACCGTCGAGAGACTGAAAAGCTCCGAAAGAGTCTGGTCAGTGACGGTGCCTGGGCTACCGGTCTGAGTCTGTCGTCCGGAGGCGCAGCCACAGAGAACGACCAACAGCAGGGACCTGACCAGCGAACGTCCGAATGAGGAAACCATGACCGCCCCTTCGCCAATCCAGAATAGGAAACCGTCTTGCCTAGGCCCGCGGGCGTCGTGTACTTTCAACCGGATCCCATGAGCCAAGATAATCTCGTCGGCCGGACCGTGGCCGGGTATACGTTGCTCGCGCACGTCGGCGAGGGCGGCACCGCGACCGTCTATCGAGCCCAGCACCCAACCCGGGGACTTGCCGCCGTCAAGATCCTTCGGGCCCGGATGGGGCAAGATCCGGTTGCGGTGAAGCGCTTTCTCCGTGAAGCGGAATTCGGCGCCCGACTCGACCATCCCAACATCGTACGAACCTACGAGTTCGGTGAGGCGGAGGGGATGTACTTCCTCGCCCTCGAGTGGGCCAAGGGTGAGCCCCTGGCTTCCTTCCTGACAGCCTCCGGACCGCTGGCCCCTGACTTGGTGGCCAAGATCATCGGCCAACTGGGAGCGGCCTTGGGGGTGGCCCATCGCGCCGGGATCATCCACCGCGATCTCAAGCCCGCCAATATCATGTACGATCCTGAGGGCCAGGAGGCGCGGCTCCTCGACTTCGGGATTGCCCGGGACGCCGAAGACGACCCGGCCCAGCGCTTGACCCGGGCCGGGTTTTTCGTCGGCACCCTACAATACGTCGCTCCTGAGGCACTCAGCGGCGAACTCGTCAACGAGCAAGCAGACGCGTACAGCCTGGCCACGATTGCCTACCACCTCCTCACCGGGCAGCTTCCCTATCCAGGGAAGAATCCTCGTGAGTTGTTTCAACAACTACTCTCCAAGCCGCCCACGCCGCTCAACCAGGCCACCAAGGGCCTGAAGTTCTCACCGGCGATTGAGTCGGCGGTGATGCGCGGGCTTGATCGGGATCTCGCCAAGCGCTGGAAGACCGTCGCGGAATTCGCGGCCTCGTTTTGCCAGGCGGCGGGAGGCGCCACCGACAAGAGCAAGAACGAAGGCGGGTTTCTGTCGTCCTTGTTCCGCCGGCGCAAAGAGTGAGCGACCTCGAGCGCCTCAGAGCGCTGATCCGGGAGAAATCCATCACCTTCGGAGACTTCGTTCTCTCCTCCGGCCAACGATCCACCTATTACATCGACGCCCGAAAGACCACCATGTCCGCCGAGGGGCTCGACCTGATCGGACGGATCGGATTGGGCCTGATTCGCACGAACGGCTGGTCGGGGGCGGCCGTGGGCGGCCTGACGATGGGCGCCGACCCGGTCGCCTACGCGATCGCCCGGGCCTCTTGGGAGCAGCGACCAGTACTCGACGCCTTCAGCGTTCGGAAGGCCGCCAAAGAACACGGGACCAAGCGTCAAATCGAAGGCAACTTCGGGCCAGGCAGCCGTGTCGTCGTCGTCGAGGACGTCATTACCTCCGGTGCCTCCGCTCTCCAGGCAATTTCCGCAGTTCGCGAAGCTGGTGGGCTGGTCGTCGGCGTTCTCGCCGTGGTTGATCGAGAACAAGGAGGTCGCGCGAATATCACTGCGACGGGAATTAAAGTAGTTTCCATGACAACGACTACCGATCTTGGAGTTTCCGTCACAGTAGAATAGCCTCAACCTTTTGGTCGCCTTCCCGGACGACCGTTCTCCAATGGGCGAAACCGGCCCCACTCGACCCGATACGGCTCCACCAGCAACGCCACAAATCGGTCGATCGCCGTGCCGAAGTTGAAACGGCGCCGAAACTCGCCAGGGGTAATTCCCATCATCGAACGCAGGTGCCGTCCAAAGCTCTGCGGTGACGAACATTCAAGGCGGTAGGCGACGTCGCTAATCGACAGCCCTTCATAGTCGAAGTACTGGGCCGCGTAGACCAAACGGAGGGCCGCGAGATAGGCCTTCGGTGACGGGAGGCCCGCCCTGGCGAAGCGGGACATCAGCGTACTTGGTCGGATTCGACTCTGCTGGGCCAAGGCCCGGGCAACCGGTGTCGAGGGTGCGATCCGGATCATCAACTCCAGAAACAACCGGGTTTCGACTGGAAGGTCCGGCAGGACCTCTGAGACTTTGGCCAGGATACGAGCGGCCGGTTTCGATGCCGGATCGGCGAGCAGTTGCCGCAGCCGCCGCCACCCGGCGGGACCGGTCACATCAACCACATGTCGGACGCCGGTTGCGCCAAGACGGAGCAGCGCTTCCGGCGTCTCAGGATCGTTGCGTGTCAACAACGCCACGGCCGGAACGTCCGGAAACCGGCGGACCAGGTCGTCGATTTGATGGGCCCCCGGGCCGCGGCAATGGTGGACCGAGAACACGATCGCATCGACCGGACGCTCGCGAACCGCTCGAACAGCCTCGGGCAGGGAAGCGCGGTGAACCACGGTGAAACACCCTATGCCGGCCGCCTCGAGGCCGGCTCGCTCGCCAGGGGCCAGAACGGCGGCGACCGTCAGTGACGTACTGGACATCGGAGACACGCGACCTCCAAGGGGTTCGATGCCACAATAGTGACACCACAGCATCAACGGCCGATCAATTGGGGCGATGACCCATTTACTCCGACCAGGCGCCTTTTGCGACCCACCGACCCCGCTGGACCAAGCCCGACCCGGAGGTAGCCCCGGCGATCGCGGCAGCGGTCCTGCGGGCACTTGGCGCGGCTCTCCGGCAGCCCTGAAGCTTACTGAC
>JAYUZK010000196.1:0-3794 GCA_043751835.1 Gemmatimonadota bacterium
GAGGCGCCGAACGCCACCACGGCGTGTCGGCCGTCCGTGGCCACGTCCCGGCGGAAGGTGGTGACCTCGTGAAGCTTCTTGTGACGGTCCAGCACCCCCACCGTGCCGAACTTGAGGCCCACCGGCACCGTCCGGCGGAACAGCGCCTGGACCTGGTCCGGGGTCGCCGCGGTGGCGAGATCGACGTCCTCCCGGGCCGAGCCGAGAATGCCGTCGCGCACCGCGCCGCCGACGCACCAGGTTTCGTGGCCCGCCTCTTCGAGCGTGGCCGCGATCTCCACGATCTCCGGCGGAAGCGGGAGCCGCTCCGGGAGCTTCACCGCGACCCTATCCGCAGAGAACGCTGCCGCCGTTGACGTTGAGCACCTCGCCGGTCACGTGCCGCGCCAGGTCCGACACCAGGAAGAGAATCGGCCCCGCGATATCCTCGGCGGGCGGTACCCGCTTGAGGGGGATCCCGGCGGCGATCCGTTCCTTCCCGCCGTCGGCGTAGGCGATCGCGCTCATATCGGTATCGACCCAGCCCGGCGCCACGCAATTGACCCGGATCGACGGTCCGTACTCGATGCAGAGCGACTTGGTCATCGAGATCAGCGCGCCCTTGGTCGCCGCGTAATCGGTGTGGAACGATTCGCCCCGCTGCCCGGCGGTGCTCGACACCAGGACCACCGAACCTCCGGGCCGGAGCATGCCTAACGCCGCCCGGGTGGTGAGAAACACCGCATCGAGGTTCTGCGCCAGGGTGGACCGCCATCGCGCCTCGGTCATCTTGCCCAGTGGCACGTCCTCCGTCGGCCAGATCCCGGCGTTGGCCACGAAGTGATCGAGCCCGCCGAACGCGGCCTTGAGCTCCCGGAAGATCCGCTCCACCACCGCGTGGTCGCCGAGGTCGCCGCCACCGACGAAGGCCCGCCGTCCGAGCGAGCGTACTTCTCTCGCCACCTGCTCGGCGTCGGTCTGCCGGGAGTGGTAGGTGATCCCCACGTCCGCGCCGGCCCGCGCCGCCATCAGCGCCGTGGCCCGCCCGATCCCCCGGGAACCGCCGGTGATCAAGATTGACTTCCCCACCAGTGAAATCATCGCAACATCTCCTCGACCCGTTCGACGATCAGGTGTTCGATCGCCAGATGAAGTTCCTGAATCCGGCTGGTCTCCGACGACGCCACTACCAGCGCCTCGTCCACCACCGCCTTGAGTTCGCCCCCGTCCCTGCCCAACAACGCCACCACCGGTGTCCCGGTCCTCCCCGCGGCGGCCGCGGCCGCCACCAGATTGGCGCTCCGTCCGCTGGTGCTGTGGAGGATCAGCAGATCCTTCGGCCCCGCCAGCGCCTCGACTTGGCGGGCAAAGACCTGCTCGAACCCGAGGTCGTTGCCGGCGGCCGTGAGTAGCGACGTGTCCGTGGTGAGCGCCAGCGCCCGGTAGGCCCGCCGCTCCGCCACGAAGCGAACCACGTACTCCGTCGCCAGGTGCTGGGCGTCGGCAGCACTTCCCCCATTGCCCGCGAAAAAGAGGGTCCCGCCCTGCCGGAGGGTGGCCGCATAACGGCCTGCCAACCGCTCGATCTGCTCGGCCTGCCCGGCCGTGGCCCGGGCCAGGTCGGCAAGATCGTTCAAGCCCTGCCGGATTCGCTCGATGCTCATTGCCCCATCTCGTCCACCCAGCTCTTGATCCGTTTGAACAACGTGAGCTTCACCTCGATCGGCGGCACCGGTTCGAGCGCCTGGTCGGCCACGATGGCCCCCGGGTTCCGGTTCATCAGATATTCCGCCGCGGCCGCGCCTCCGCAGGCCACCAGCTTTGCGAACGGTTCGGCAAGGGAGCGGCTGTCGCCGTGATTGTCCGCCGCCAGCACGTCGGCCAGCCCCTCCGCCAGTAGCGCCCGGGCCCGGACCCCGCGGCCCGTCGGCATGAACACGGTGTTGGCGTCCACCTGGATCGCCACCCCGAGCGCCCGCCAGCTCTGCACCATCCCCGGGGAACAGATCACGTATCGCTCCGGATGCGCCAGCAGCGGAATGAGCCCCGCCTTCACCACCTGCGACAGCGCCTGATGGGCCCCCGGCACCGCCACCAGCCGGGTGAATTCGACCAGGACGTACCGGGAGTGGGCCAGCGTGATCCGCCGGGTCGCCACCGCCCGGGGCGTGAGCGCCCGGTCGAGCATCACCTCGGCGCCCCGATGAAGCCGGATCCCGGGCGGCGCCACCGCCGCCAGTTGGGCATAGGCCTCGTCGTGCGCCGGCGGTGGTCCCTCGGAGATCCGGCTGGCATCGAGATGCGGAGTCAGCACCACCTCAGTCACCCCCGCGGCCGCCATCGTCGTGAGCACCCGGACCGACTGCTCGACACTTCGGGAGCCGTCGTCCACGCCCGGGAGCAGATGGCAGTGAAGATCGATCACGCGGGCGGATCCTCCAGGTGTCGAAGGGCCGAAGCGAATTGGGCCAGACCGTCGGGCTCGGTTTCCACGACCGCCGCGAGCGCCAGGGTCACCAGCGCGTCGGCCGCGAGCAGGTCGAGCGCCGCCCGACGGTCCGGCGACGAGCCGACCGCGGCATTGAGGGCCCGGCGGCCGGCCGCCGCCAGCGTCCCGGGGTCGATGACGCCACCCGCCTCCGCGATGAACTCGCGGGCTCGGACCGCCAGGTCTCGAGGGCCGCCTTCGAGCTGCGCGGCAACCCAGCCCGGGTCTATTGAGCCAGCCATTCCGCCACGATCGCCGGGGCCGATTCGCGGGCCGCGCCAAGCCGGCTCACATCCCCGGCACTGGCCGACGCAAAGGTGGGCCGCCCTCCACCCTTGCCGCCGCTCACGGCCGCGATCCGGTTCACCAGGTCACCGGCCTTCTTGCCCCGTTTTACCAGATCGTCGGTGACCGCGACGTGAATGGCGCCCTTCCCCGATTCACTGAACAGCACCAGCACACCGGCCGACGCCCCGTTGCGATATCGGTCGGCCGCGTCGGCGACTTCGTTGCGGTCCTCGATCGCGGTGGCCCCGACGGTGAGTTTCACCCCACCGACCTCCACCACCCGGCGCTCCGCCTCCTCGCCCGCCCCGCCCCGCTTGAGTGCCTCCGCGAGCCGCTGTTCCAGCTTCTCGCGTTCGGCCAGCAGCTGTTCGAGCCGCCGCGCCAGCTGATCCGGGTTCGATTTGAGCAGATCCGCCGCTTCGCCGATCCGCCGGTCGATCTGCTCGATCGCCCGATAGGCAACCGGCCCGGTCACCGCCTCGACCCGCCGGACCCCGGCCGCCACCCCGCCCTGGGACGAGAACCGGAACATGCCTAACGCTCCGGTCGAGCGGACGTGGGTACCACCGCAGAGTTCGATCGACGGGCCCATCCGGACCACCCGGACCCGATCCCCGTATTTGTCCGCGAAGAACGCCATCGCCCCGAGCGCCAGGGCGTCGGGGTAGGCCATCTCCTCGATCGTCACCGGGTCATTGGCCCAAGCCCGCTCGTTCACCTCCCGCTCGATGGCGGCCAGCTCGGCCTTGTCGATCGGACCGTGATGGGAGAAATCGAATCGGAGCCGCTCGGGATCCACCAGCGATCCCTGCTGCCGGACGTGGACGCCGAGCCGTTGCCGGAGCACCCAATGGACCAGGTGGGTGGCGCTGTGATTCCGCTCGATGTTCTGGCGGCGCCCGAGATCCACCCGTGCCGTGACCAGGGTCGGCTCGAACGGGCCACCGGTACTCCAGGTGCCGCTAACCACCGTTCCGCGTGAACTCTTCCGAACTCGGTCCACCAGGACTGACCACCCGCAGGCGCCAATCAACTCGCC
>JAYUZK010000197.1:0-3143 GCA_043751835.1 Gemmatimonadota bacterium
ATCTCGGCGGCGTTCCTGGTGACGCGGTTTCTCGGAGACGGGGTCCGGATCTACGCCGGGGCGATCCCGCTGGCCCTGATCACCGGGTGGCCAATCCCGACCGCCATCGTGGCCATGGGCGCCGTCACAGTGCTGTACACCTACTTCGGCGGCCTCAAAGCCGTGGTCTGGGCCGACGTGGTCCAGCTGATCATCTACGTCGCGGGCGGTATCGCGGCGCTCGTCATCGCCTGGAACATGGCGGGCGGGCCGGCCGCGGCGCTGAACCAGGCGCTGGCGGCAGGCAAGCTCAGGACCTTCAATTTCACCCTGAACTTTACGGCCACCTACACGTTCGTCGGCGGCCTCGTGGGTGGCGCGATGCTGTCGGCCGCGTCCCACGGGACCGACCACCTGATCGTCCAGCGGCTCCTCGCCACCCGCTCGTTAGGCGACGCCCGCCGGGCCCTGATCGGGTCCGGCGTGGTGGTGATCTTCCAGTTCCTGCTGTTCCTCCTGGCCGGGTCCGCGATCTGGGCGGCCGGCCGGGCGCCGGAGGGCCTCCCCGCCGACCAGATCTTTCCCCGCTTCGTCACCGAGGCGCTGCCGGCCGGCATTGCGGGCCTCGTGATCGCCGGCATCCTAGCTGCCGCGATGAGCACCATTTCGAGCTCGATCAACGCGCTCGCTTCGGCGGTGACCCACGACTTCTACGCCACGGCGACCGGGCGGACCGATCCGGTCCATCTGATGAAGGTCGGCCGGACCGTCTCCCTTCTGTGGGGACTTGCCCTGATCGGCGGGGCTTTCGGCTTCTACGGCTATGCATCCGGCAGCGACACGCCGGTCGTGGTGCTCGCGCTCTCGATCGCGTCGGTCACGTACGGGGCTCTGCTCGGCACCTACCTCCTGGCGAGCGTGCCCGGGGTGCGCGGGGGCAATGTCGCGGTGGCCGCGACGACCACGATGGCCGTAATGCTGGTGGTGATCTTCTCGAAACGGCTGGCCGAGCAGGGTTTGCCATGGCTGGCGCCGGTCGGCCAACTGGCGTGGCCGTGGTATGTCCCCCTTGGCACCGTGCTCTGCGTCCTGGTCGGGTGGCTCGGCTCCCGCTTGATCCCCTGGGAGGATACCGCATGATTCTCGTCACGGCAGACGTCGGGGGCAGCAAGACGACGGTCGCCATCACCGACGGCGGGCTGCGGCTGCTCGCCCTCACCGGACCCGGCGCGGCGATCCGCCCCGGCCGGACCATGGCGTCGGCGAGCACCATCGCCGACTTGGTCCGGCAGGCGCTGGCCCGGGCCGGACTGCTCCGGACCGACTGCCTGGTGGTCGGAGCCGCCGGAGCGGGCCGGGCATCCGACGCCGAGGAGGTCCGCGCGGCGCTGGCACGGGAGCGGATGGCGGACCGGGTGGTGGTGGTGAGCGACGTGGCGCTCGCGCTCGAGGCGTTAGGCTCTCCGACCGGTGCCATCCTGGTCGCGGGTACCGGCGCGATCGCAGTCGGCCGGACGGCAGGCGGCCAGCCAGTGCGGCAGGGCGGTTACGGCTGGCAGATGGGCGACGAGGGCGGCGGATACTGGATCGGGCAGCAGGCGCTCCGGGCGGCCGGCCTGGCCCACGACGGACGCGGCCCCGCGACGGCCCTAGGCGATCGGCTGATGGCCGCCACCGGCGTCACGGAGTTCCGCGATCTGGTGGCGTGGTCCACCGTGGCGACCCCAAGGGAAGTGGCGGCGCTGGCCCGGGCGGTGATCGACGCGGCGACGGCCGGCGATCCGGTCGGGGCGGCCATTGTCGATCAGGCCGCCCAGGCGCTGGCCGGCCTCCTCAACACCCTGGCGAGCCACTTTCCGGCGGGGCCGCTCCAGGCGGGCTTCACCGGCGGCCTGCTGGGGGCCGGGGGCCCGATGGCCGAACGGGTCGGGCGCCTCCTCGACCCTCGGTATTCGGCCCCACCAGTTTCAATCGATCCGCTGCTGGGCGGTCCGGCGCTGATTCCCTGACGGGCGGGACCCCGCGCTCATGACGGCGACTTGAAGCCCATCCGGTTGTGGCTCCCGTCGCAAAATGGCGCGGTGCCGGTGGCGCCACAGCGACAGAGCGCGCAGCTCTCCTTCGGCACGACGTCGCCGTTTTCCTTGGTCACATTCACCGGCCCGCGGATCAGCAGCGGTCCATTCGGCTTGACCAAGATCTCCACCCGCAGGGCCGCGACCGTCGATCCGCGTTCGGTCGGTTGCCCCTGCCTGACCGCCTGAAGGGCGCCCGACGGGCAGTTGACCACCGCCGCCGCAACCTCCGGTGGTGTGGCCCGATCAGGCTGGATCCAGCGGCGCTCCCCGAGGTCGAACACGGCCGGCAAGGTCCGAAGACAGACCGCCGAATGGATGCAGACGTTAGGATCGAAGGTGACGACGATCCCCTCTCCCTCGTATACCTGCAACCGCTTGCTCATCAGGCCTCGCTGGGAATGGCTGGCGGGTCAGTGGCCAGCACCGTCCAGTTCGCCCACCTCGACCGGCTTGCCGGTTCGCACCACGCTGTGACGGTACCCGTAGCTGAAGTAGAGCAGCAGACCGATCACGAGCCAGATGGCGAACATGATCCAGGTCCGGGTCGGCAGCCCCTTCATGACGAAGATGCAGGCCGCCGCGCCACCCAGAGCCACGAGCCAGACAAACGGGACCCGGAACGGCCGCTCTCGTTCGGGCTCTCGAACGCGGAGCACCAGAACGCCGATGCACACCAGCGCGAACGCGGCCAGCGTCCCGATGTTCGTGAGCTCGACGATCGTGTTTTCCTCGGCGAAGATCGACCCGAGGGCCACGACGACGCCGGTGACGATGGTGGTCACGTGCGGCGTCCGCCACTTGGGATGGATCTTGGCCGCCCACTTGGGGAGAAGCCCGTCCCGGGCCATCGCGAAGAAGATCCGGGGCTGGCCGTACTGGAACACCAAAAGCACCGCGGTCATCGAGACTACGGCGCCGAGCGACACGATCCAGCCGGCCGTCTTGAGGCCGGCCAGTTCGAGCGCGTGGGCGAGCGGATCGGCCGAGCGAAGCTGCATGTACGGCACCAGCCCCGTCGCCACCGCGCCGACGATGACGTAGATCAGCGTGCAGACCGCCAGACCCAGCAGGATACCCCGCGGGAGG
>JAYUZK010000198.1:0-13473 GCA_043751835.1 Gemmatimonadota bacterium
GAGTGGCTGGCCGGGATCCGGGCCGGCGAAACGCTCGGGTCGCCGATCGCGCTCATCATCCGGAACCGCGACTGGGAGAACTGGGCCGACGTGATGGCGGCCGAGGGTGAAGGGGAGGTCCGCCGCCGCCGGGTGACCCGGCCGCGGCCCGGCCATGCCGATCTGGTCGGGGTGCTCAAGTACGACCGACTGGATGCCCGGGACATCCTGGAGCGGGCAAGCGCCCGCGAAACCGCGGCCCGGGTGGCGGTCGGCGCGGTCGCCAAGCGGCTGCTGGCCGAATGCGGGGTCGAGGTCGGAAGCCATGTGATCTCGTTAGGCGGGATTGTGGCCGAGCCGCCGGCGCTCCGGCCCCGGCCGCTCAACCCCGCTGCCGACGCCTCCCCCGTCCGGGTCCTCGATCCCGGCGCCGAAGCCCGGATGATGGCCCGGATCGACGAAGCGAAGAAGGCCGGCGACACCCTCGGCGGCGAGATCGAGGTGGTCGTCGATGGGGTGGTCCTGGGCCTGGGCAGCCACGTGGCCTGGGACCGGAAGCTCGACGGCCGGCTCGCCGCCATGCTGATGTCGATTCCCGCCGTCAAGGGGGTCGAGATCGGGCTCGGTTTCGAGGCGGCCCGCCGGCCGGGCTCCGGGGTCCACGATCCGATCGACTCGGGGCCCGCGGTCGACGGTCGCGGGGCGTTCCGCCGCCGGACCAACAACGCCGGCGGACTCGAGGGCGGCATGACCACCGGCGAGCCGCTGGTGGTCCGGGTCGCCATGAAGCCGATTTCGACCCTCATGGCCCCACTGCCGACCGTGGACCTGGTGGCGCAGGCGCCGGCCAAGGCGCAGAGCGAGCGCTCCGACGTGACCGCGGTGCCCGCCATGGGCGTCATTGCCGAAGCCCTGGTGGCGATCGTCCTGGCCGATGCCCTGCTCGAAAAATTCGGGGGCGATTCGGTCGGCGAACTCACCCGAAACGTGGCGGGCTACCTCGCGGCGCTCGGGGCCCGCTGGACCGCTCTGAGCGGGGAGTAGCGTGCCGAAGCAGCACGTGATTCTGGTCGGGCTTCCGGGGGCGGGAAAGTCCACGGTCGGCCGTCTGCTGGCCGAGCGGCTCGACACCCACTGCACCGATATCGATCCAATGATCGCGCGGGCCACGGGCATGACCGTGGCGGAACTCTTCGCCGAGGAAGGCGAACCCGCCTTCCGGGACCGGGAACGACGGGCCGTGTTGCAATCGCTCGGACTGCCGCCGCACATCGTAACCCCCGGTGGGGGCTGGGCCGCCGAGCCCGGCAACCTGGAAGCGATCGCGAACATCGCGTTGACCATCTGGCTCGCGATCAATCCCGCTACGGCGGCCGGGCGCCTCGCCGATGATCAGTCCCGTCCGCTCCTGGCGGCAGGTGACCGGGCCGAGGCGCTCGCCGATCTGGCTCGTCGGCGGGAGCCATTTTATCGAAGAGCCGCTGCCCGGATTGACGTGAACGAGCTCACCGCAGCCGAGGCGGCCGATCGGTTGCTGGCCGTGGTCCGCGAACGAGCGGGGTGGTTGTGACGCTTCGGGCCACAGTTCTGGGTGGCGGCCTGGCCGGGTCCGAGGCAGCCTGGGCCCTGGCCGAGCGCGGGGTCGAGGTGTTGCTGGCGGAGATGCGGCCGGCGGTCCGGACCCCTGCGCATCAGACCGGGCGGCTGGCCGAGCTGGTCTGCAGCAACTCGTTCAAGTCGGTCGAGACGGTGAACGCCCACGGCCTCCTCAAGGCCGAGCTGCGCCAGCTGGGCAGCCTTCTGCTGGAGGAGGCTGACCTGGCCAGGGTTCCCGGCGGCACCGCGCTCGTGGTGGATCGGGAAGTCTTCTCCGCCGCCGTGGACCAGCGGGTCCGGAGCCATCCCCGGATCACCGTGGTCGAGGCCGAGGCGGCCGAGCTGCCGCGGCCGGGCATCGTCGCCACCGGGCCACTCACCTCCGCGAAGCTTGCCGCCGCCATCGCGGCCGAGCTGGGTACCGGCGCGCTCGCATTCTATGACGCGATCGCGCCGATCGTGTCGACCGACAGTCTCGACCGATCGGTGCTGTACGCCCTGTCCCGGTATGGCAAAGGGGACGGCGACGACTATCTCAACGCCCCGATGACCGAGGAGCAGTATCGCGGGTTCCTCGCGGCCTTGAGCGCCGGTGACCAGTTCGCCGGCCATGCCTTCGATGAGGTGCCGTACTTCGAGGGCTGCCTCCCGGTCGAGGAGATGGCGCGGCGCGGGCCGGAGACGCTCCGGTTCGGGCCGATGAAGCCGGTGGGTCTCGAAGACCCGCGGACGGGGCGCCGGCCATTTGCCGTGGTCCAGCTCCGCCGGGAAGACCGAGCCGGCCAGATGTGGAACCTGGTGGGCTTCCAGACCCGGCTCCGGATTCCGGAGCAGCAGCGGGTCTTCCGGATGATTCCGGGTCTCGGGGGGGCCGAGTTCCTTCGGTACGGGAGCATCCACCGGAACTCGTACCTCAACAGTCCCGCGGCGCTGGGCCCCGGCCTGACCCGGCCGGGTGGCGAGCCGCTTTTCTTCGCGGGCCAGTTGACCGGGGTCGAAGGGTACACGGAGTCGTTAGGCACCGGTATTCTGGCCGGGATCAATCTCCATCGGGTCCTGACCGGCCGCCCGGTCGCGGTCCCGCCGCCGACCACCATGCTCGGGGGCCTCTACCGCTACCTCGCGGAGGCGGATCCGAAGCACTTCCAGCCGATGAACGCCAACTTCGGGCTCCTCGATCCGGTGCCCGATTCGGTTCGCAAGAGTGATCGCCGGGCTGCCGCCGCGGCGCGCGCCGAGCAGGATTTCGCCGAGTGGCGGGCGGGCCTGTGACCGACCGGGCCGCACTGGTCACCGACTTTCTCGACCATCTTGCCAAGGAGCGGGACCAGTCGCCCAACACCGTCAAGGCGTACCGGCGGGATCTCGAGAGTTTCACGGCGTTCGCCGGCGAGTTCTACGGGGGTGACTGGACCTGGGCCACGGTTGACCGGCTCGGCCTCCGCGGGTTTCTCGGCGAGTTCGAGCGACGGAAACTCACCCGTCGCTCGGCGGCCCGCGCCCTCTCGGCGCTCCGCTCGTTCTACCGCTTCCTCCAGGTTCACCATGGGATCACCAACGGCGTGGCCCGGGCGACCCGGATTCCGAAAATCGAGAAGCGACTGCCCACGTACCTCCGACGGGACCAGACCGAGGCGGTCTTCGAAACGGCCGAGGCAAATGCCCGGCCCGGCGGTTTTCTTGGGGTGCGGGACCGGGCGATGATCGAGTTATTCTATTCCAGCGGGCTCAGGTTGTCCGAACTGGCCCAGGCCGACGTGCCCGACCTCGATCTCCTCTCCAATCAGATCCGGGTGCGCGGCAAGGGGCGGAAGGAGCGGATTGTTCCGGTGGGTCGTCAGGCGGAGCAGGCCCTCCGGGTCTATCTCGACCTCCGGGAAAAGATCCCGATCGCCGGGCGGAGTGAGCGGCGGGCCCTCTTCCTGTCCCCGCGGGGGCGGCGGCTCTCGGCCCGCACGGTTCAGCGGCGCATCCATGGACTGTACCGCGGAGCGGGGGTCGAGGGCCAGCGGGTTCACTCGCTCCGCCATACCTTTGCTACGCACCTGATGGATGCGGGTGCCGATCTTCGCGCGGTGCAGGAACTGCTCGGGCATGCGTCCCTTGCCACCACGCAGATCTATACTCATACCAGCGTCGAACGGCTGAAGGACGTCTATCGCAGGGCCCACCCCCGAGCCGGGTAGACGACCGAAAGAGGAATGATGACGACATTTCATGGCACCACCATTCTCTGCGTCCGGAAGGACGGCAGGGTAGCGTTAGGCGGCGATGGCCAGGTCACCATGGGGGATACGGTGATGAAGGCCACGGCCACCAAGGTCCGGTCGCTCAAGAACGGCCGGGTGTTGGCGGGTTTTGCTGGCTCGGTGGCGGATGCGATCACCCTGATCGAGAAGTTCGAGGAGAAGCTCGACCGGTATCCTGGCAATCTGTCGCGGGCGTCGGTCGAGCTGGCCAAGGACTGGCGGAGCGACCGGGTTCTCCGCCGGCTCGAGGCGATGCTCCTGCTCGCCGATCAGGAGCGGAGCTTCATGCTGAGCGGCGCCGGCGAGCTGTTCGAGCCGGACGACGGCGTGCTGGCGGTCGGCTCGGGCGGAAATTACGCGCTGGCGGCCGCCCGTGCCCTGCTGCCCGATCCGTCGATGACCGCCCGGGACATCGTCCAGCGCTCCCTCGAGATCGCGGCCGACATCTGCGTGTTCACCAATCGATACCTGACCATTCTGGAACTGCCGGCCGAAGGCGCCGTTCCAGCCCCGGGTGCGGTACCTTCGACGTCATGACCCATCCGAATGGAACCGCGGCGCCCGGGCCTGACGCCGTGCCGCCGCCACTTCCCTGGCTCGAAGAAATGCCGCCCCGCCAGATCGTGGCGGAGCTTGATCGCTATATCGTGGGGCAGGACGCCGCCAAACGCGCCATCGCCATCGCGGTCCGGAACCGATGGCGCCGGGCTCAGGCCCCCGATGGCATTCGGGAAGAGATCACGCCCTCGAACATCATCCTGATCGGGCCCACTGGGGTGGGAAAGACCGAGATTGCCCGGCGGCTGGCCCGGCTGGCGGGGGCGCCGTTCGTGAAGGTCGAGGCTTCGAAGTTCACCGAGGTGGGTTACGTCGGGCGGGACGTGGAGAGCATGGTCCGGGATCTCGTCGATGCCGCGATCAATCTGGTCCGAACCGAGCGCGAAGACGAGATCTACGATCAGGCCGAGAAGAAGGCCGACGACCGCCTGCTCGATTTGCTCCTGCCGCCTCCGCCTCCGCCGCCGCCGAGTCCGTTGGCCGAGGCGGCCCCGGGCACCGCGGCCAGGCAGGCGGAGGCCGACCAGGAGCGGCGGGTTCGCTCCCGCGACAAGCTCCGCCAGCAGCTGACGGACGGCAAGCTCGACGACCGGGAGGTGGAGATCGAGGTGCAACCCCAGAATTTCCCGCCGATGGAGTTCATGCCGGCTCCCCCTCAGGGGATGGAGGGGACCGAGTTCAACTGGGGTGAATGGCTCCAGGAAATGCTCCCCAAACGGAAGAAGCGGCGCACCGTTCGGGTACCGGAGGCCCGGCGGATCCTCGTCGACGAGGAACTGCGCCGGATGGTCGATATGGACGACGTGGTGAGTGAATCGCTCGACCGGGTCGAGAACCACGGCATCATCTTCATCGACGAAATCGACAAGATTGCCGGTGAGAAATCGCAGACCGGTCCCGACATCTCCCGCGAGGGGGTCCAGCGGGACCTGCTCCCGATCGTCGAAGGGTCCACGGTCCAGACTCGCTATGGATACGTCCGGACCGACCACGTGCTCTTCATCGCGGCGGGCGCGTTCCATGTCTCGAAGCCGTCCGACCTGATTCCCGAACTCCAGGGCCGGTTTCCGATCCGGGTCGAGTTGACGCCATTGTCCGAGGCTGATTTCGTCCGGATCATGAAGGAGCCGGAAAATGCCATCACCAAACAGTATCAGGCCCTGGTGGCGGCGGAGCGGGCCGAGTTGGTGTTCACGGACGACGGCATCGCCGAGATCGCCAGAATCGCGGCCCTCGCCAACGACCGGATGGAAAATATCGGAGCCCGCCGGCTCCACACCGTGATCTCGACCCTGATGGACGAAGCGCTCTTCGAACTGCCGAACTACGCCAGCCGGATCGTGATGGATGCCGACAAGGTGCGGGACCGGCTGGCGCGGGTGGTGGGCGACGACGACCTGCGGAAATACATCCTCTAGCCGCGGGTGGGGATCCTCGCGATGAAGGCGACCAGCGCGGCACCGATCGCGATCCGCTTGGTCCCGGCCTTCATGGAGCGGTGCCGCCGCCAGTCGAGGATGACCGGGCCGACCGTCGGATGGTTGAGGAGCCGGTTGTAGAACCGGGTCGAGGCCCGGGCGTCGCTGTAGTCGATTGATCCGGTCTGGCTCACGACCCATCCCCCAGTTGCCTGGTTTGAGAGTATAATCGGACCCTACTCTGGAAAACATCACCCGTGCCAAGGAATCGTCGATGTCCCTGCTGAAGCGATGTGCCCGAGTTACTTCCGCCCTGCTCGTGGCGGCGCCCCTGGCCGCCCAGCGCCCCGCCCAGGTCGGTCCCCAGGTCACCCAATTCGTGGCCGTCGATGCCCCAGTGGTCGCCATCACCCACGTCCGGGTGATCGACGGGGTCGGCAACGCCCCGGTCGAGGACCAGACCGTGGTGATCACCAACGGCAAGATCACTTCGATCGGTTCCGGGGTGGGTCCGGCCGGCGCCCGGGTGGTCGACGGCTCGGGGAAGACCCTGATTCCCGGGATGGTCGGGCTCCATGACCACAGCTACTACATGACCTCGGGCCGGGTGGTCCAGTCGAACTATTCCGCGCCGCTGCTGTATCTCGCCAGCGGGGTCACGACGATCCGGACCACCGGGGCCAATAACCCGTATGCGGAACTCAATCTCAAGCGGACGATCGATGCAGGCATGTTCCCCGGCCCCCGGCTCTTCATCACCGGTCCGTACCTGACCGGCGGCAGCCTCGGCCTTGGCAGCACGATGGTGGCGCTCAACAGCGAGGAGGAGGCCCGTCGGGTGGTGGCCTACTGGGCCCAGGAGGGCGTCTCGTGGCTCAAGTTCTACACCGGGGTGAGCCGTGCCGCGATGAAGGCCGCGATCGAGGAGGGCCACAAGTCCGGGCTCAAGTTCACCGGCCACCTCTGCTCGGTTCCCTACCGGGAGGCCGTGGCGCTCGGCATCGATGGGCTGGAGCATGGGCTATTTGCCAACTCCGACTACGATAAGACCCGGAAGCCCGACCAGTGCTCGCCGAACATGATGCAGAGCTTTGTCGGCCTCGACGTGAACAGCCCGGAGGTGAAGGCGACGTTCAAGGATATGATGGACCACAACGTGGCGCTCAGTTCCACGCTGGTGGTCTTCGAACTGTTCGTGCCGAACCGTCCGCCTCTCGATCAGCGGGTTCTCGATGCGATGACGCCCGACGCCCGGACCGAGTACCTCACCTCCCGGACCCGGATCGCGGAGAGCAACGGCGGCATTTCGCTCGATGTCTTCAAGACCGGCATGGCCTACGAACACGCATTCGCCAAGGGCGGCGGGCTCCTCGGTTCCGGTGTCGATCCGACCGGGAATGGCGGGGCGTTGTTTGGCTACGGGAACCAGCGCAACGTTGAGCTGCTGGTCGAAGCCGGCTTCAGCCCCGTGGAGGCAATCCAGGTGGCGACCTCCAATGGCGCCAAGGCGCTTGGGATCTTCGCCCAGACCGGTTCGATCGCCGCCGGCAAGGACGCGGATCTCGTGCTCATCAACGGGAACCCGGCCCAGAAGATCGCCGACATCCGGAACGTCGAGATGGTGTTCCATAACGGTCTCGGCTTCGACTCGGCCAAGATGATCGCGGCGGTGCGCGGACTGGTGGGAGCGCGGTGAGTTGGAGGACGCTGATCGTTGACCGGCAGGGTGCCATCGTCCGGGTCCGGCTCAACCGGCCCGACAAGCGGAACGCCCAGTCGATCGAGATGTGGGACGAACTCCGCCGGGTCGGCCTCGAACTCGAGGACGATCCGGCGGTCCGGGTGGTGGTGGTCTCCGGTGAAGGCCATTCCTTCTCCGCCGGGATCGACCTTGCCGTCATCCTGGGACAGTCGCAGGGTCAGGGGCTGTTGCCGGAGGTGGAGTTGGTCCAGCAGGCCTTCACTTGGCTCCGGGATGCTCGGTTTGCCACCATCGCGATGGTTCAGGGCTATGCGTTAGGCGCGGGATTCCAGCTCGCGCTGGCCTGCGACCTCCGGATCTTCGCGGCCGACGCGGTGGTGGCGCTCCCGGAGGTCAACTTCGGCATCATTCCCGATCTCGGCGGCTGTGCCTGGCTGCCGGGGCTGGCCGGGGCCGCCCGGACCAAGGAGTTGGCCTTCACCGGCGACCGAATCGACGCCGACCTCGCCCTCCGGTACGGGATCGCCAACCGAGTGGTGCCGCTGGAGGAGCTGGAAAGCACCACCATGGGCCTGGCCGGGAGGATTGCCGCCAAGGCCCCGCTGGCTATCGCCGGGATCAAGCGGGCCGTCAGCGCCGCTGAACAGTCGGCCGACCACGCCATCCGGGTCTCGACCCTGGAGGTGAAGGTTCTTCTGAGCTCGGCCGACTTCAGGGAGGCGGGGCAGGCGATGCTCGAGAGGCGGGATCCGCAGTTTACCGGCAAATAGACCGATTGGCCCTAACGCTGGGGGTACAACACCGGCGCTCACCCTGCTAGAATCCATCTGCCATTTTGGCACCAGCGCCCGGGGTACCCCGGGCTGGCGACCATTCCGTTCAACCGAGGTTGCTCCGTCATGACCGATTCCACCGCGCTGCTGCGGACTCCGTTGGCCGACGTTCACAGGAGTCTGGGCGGGAAGATGGTGCCGTTCGCCGGCTGGGAGATGCCGGTTCAGTATGCCGCCGGGATCATGGCCGAGCATACCGCCGTTCGGAATGGTTGCGGAGTGTTCGACGTCAGTCACATGGGCGAGTTCGAAGTCACCGGGCCGGACCGGAACGCTTTCGTCAACCGGATCACCTGCAACGACGTCGGCGCCCTCGCCGCGGGCCAGGTTCAGTACTCGGGCCTCCTCACTCGCGAGGGAACGTTCGTCGATGACTGCACCGTCTACCGGTTCGACGACAAGCTGATGATCGTGGTCAACGCGTCGAACCGGGCCAAGGCCTGGGAGCACGTGGTCGATCTCAAGGGCGGGGCCAACATCCGGCTCCGCGACATCTCGGATGACATCGGCCTCCTCGCGGTGCAGGGCCCCGGGACCCAGGCGTTGCTCCAGCCGATCGCCAGCATCGCGCTGGACGGGATCGGCTACTACCACCACGGGGCTGGTCGGATCGGCGGGGTGGACTGCTTCGTGTCGCGGACGGGGTACACCGGTGAGGACGGTTTCGAACTCTACTGCCGGTGGAAGGACACGGTGGCCCTGTGGGAGGCGGTGACCAAGGCCGGCGCCCAGCCGATCGGCCTCGGCGCTCGTGACTCGCTCCGGCTCGAGATGGGGTACGCGCTCTACGGGCAGGAGATCGACGACACCATCACGCCCCTCGAAGCCGGCCTTGGCTGGATCGTCAAGCTCGACAAGGGATCGCCCTTCGTCGGGCTCGACGCGCTGCGGGCCCAGAAACAGCGGGGACTCAACCGGAAGCTGGTCGGCTTCCGGCTCGACGGGCGGGGGATCGCCCGGCACGGGTATCCGGTCGTGAGTGGCGGCAAGCAGGTTGACGTGGTCCGGAGCGGCGGCCAGAGTCCGTCGTTAGGCGTCTCGATCGGCACCACCTTCCTTCCGCCGGGCCAGGCCGTGGTGGGCACCCGGTTCGAAATCGAGTGCCGGAGCGAGAAGATTCCCGCCGAGGTCGTCAAGCGGCCGTTCTGGACCAAGGGGTCGGTCCGGAAGTAGCCGATGCCGATTCGGGCGGCGGTGCTGACTGTTTCCGACGCCGGCAGCCGAGGCGAGCGAGCCGACACGTCCGGCGATCTGATCGTCGAATGGATCGCTTCGCGAGGGTTTTCGCTGGCCGCCCGCGACCTGGTGCCCGATGAGGTCGCGCGGATCGTGCCGGTCCTGCTCCAGTGGGCCGACGGCTCCGTGGCCGACCTCATCCTGACTACCGGCGGAACCGGGCTCACCATCCGCGACGTCACGCCGGAAGCCACCCGCGCGGTGCTCGAGCGGGAGGCGCCCGGCATCGCCGAGGCAATCCGGATGACGGCCTATCCGGGATTCCCGAGGGCGGTGTTGTCGCGCGGGCTCTCGGGGACCCGCCACGCCAGCCTCATCGTCAATTTGCCTGGCAGTCCCGGCGGGGTTCGGGATGGGCTTCGGGTCCTGGAACCGCTGGTCGAGCACGCGGTCGATCTGCTCCGCGACGTCCGGACGGGACACTAGGCCGTGGCGGAAATCGTCCTCACGCTGGCGGACCTCGAGACGGCGGTCCCGCTCAACGCGGCGCTTGAGCAGGCCGGCTTTTCGACCGCTCTGGTGGCCGCCGTGGACGACGCCCGGGCGGCGGTTCGTCGGGAACAGCCCGACCTCCTGATCCTCTCCGGCGCGGTCCATGAGCCGCAGACTCTCGATCTGGTGAAGTACTCGCGAGAGCTCGAGATCTACAGCCTGGCGCTGCTCGAGCCCACCGATTCGGAGCGGACCGAGCGCCTGGAGCGGTTAGGCGCTACCGAAGTGATGACCAAGCCGGTTCAGGCGGTGGAGGCCGTCGCCCTGATCCGGCGCCTGGTGGACCGGCGGCGGCTCCAGCAGCGGATTGGCATCATCGGCCAGAGCGGCGTCATTCACGCGGCGCTGGTCAAGATCGAGCAGATGGCGCCGGTCTCCACCACGGTGCTGATCCAGGGCGAGTCGGGCACCGGCAAGGAGCTGGTCGCTAAGGCGCTCCACGATCTCTCCCCTCGGCGGGGCAAGCCCTTCATTCCGGTCAATTGCGCGGCCCTGCCGGAGAGCCTCCTCGAGTCGGAGCTCTTCGGCCACGAGAAGGGGGCGTTTACCGGGGCGGCGGAGCGGCGGCTCGGCCGGTTCGAGCTGGCCGACCGCGGCACCATTTTCCTCGACGAGATCGGCGAAATTCCCCTCAGCGTGCAGGTCAAGCTCCTCCGGGTGCTCGAAACCCGGAGCTTCTTCCGGGTCGGCGGGGTCCAGCCCATCAAGGTCGATGTCCGGGTGGTCGCGGCCACCAACCGGGCCCTCAAGGAATCGATGGGTCTGGGTGAGTTCCGGGAGGATCTCTACTACCGGGTCAGCGTCCTCAACATCGAGCTGGCTCCCCTCCGGGAACGCCGGGAGGACATCCCCCTGCTGGTCCGGCGGTTCATCCGCGAGTTTGCCCGCCAGCACGACCGGCCGTTCCGGGGCATTACCGGGGAGGCCATGGTCCGGCTGATCGAGGCGCCCTGGCCCGGCAATGTGCGGCAGCTGCGGAACCTGATCGAATCCATGGTGGTCCTGGCTCCCGGGACCGAGATTCGGGCCTCGGACATCCCCGCCGATGTGTTGGAGGGAGCCCACACATTGCTGCCTGTGCTCGCCAGCGCGGGGGCTCGCCAGGCATCGAGCCAGGAACTCGAATTCATCCTCCGGAACCTCATGGATCTCCGGCTCCAGGTCGAGGAATTGCGCCGCCGGCTCGACGACCGACCGGCCAAGGTCCAGGTGATCTCGATTCCGGAGTCATCGATCATGCCGGTCCACGAGATCGTGCCAGAATCTGCACCTCAGGACATCCTCTATCGCGCTGGCATGACAATGGCTGACGTTGAAAAGGCGACAATCGGGGCCGCGCTGAAAGAGTCCCGCGGGAACCGGCGGCAGGCGGCCGCAAAGCTAGGAATCGGAGAGCGAACCCTGTATCGAAAGATCAAGGAGTACCATCTCGAGTGATCGTTGGGGTGTAAAAAACCGAGGCACCGGGGCCGCTTGACTTTGAATCTGCTGATGCTGATCGTTCCCGGGTCAAACCCGGGTTGCAATAGGTTGGCAGCATGAACTTCGTCATCGACGGCGAGGCCTGCGTTGGCTGTCTGGCATGTGTAAGAGTTTGCCCGACGAATGCCATCGCGGTGGCGCCGGACGCATCGTGGGTTCGGGTCATCGATGAGTCCTGCATTCGGTGCGGGCTCTGCGTGCCGGAGTGTCCTCACGATGCGGTGCTGGTGGAGGGCGAACTCGGCCATGCGGTGGCGATCGCGGCGGAGGGTTTTGGGGCGCTGATTCTCGGCACCGAATGCGCGGCCCATTTCTATCCCGCGACGCCGGAGCAGGTGGTGAACGCCTGTTATGCGGCCGGGTTCCGGGTGGTTTCGCGCGGGGTGATCGGCGACGAGCTGGTGGCGATGGAGTATCTCCGCTTGTGGCGTTCGGAGACTTGGGGCACGATGATCCGGTCGACGGATCCGGTCGTGGTCGACACGGTCCGATCGGAGTATCCCGAGCTGGTGCCCTACCTGGCGCCGGTGGCGACGCCGGCGGTGGCGGAGGCGCGATATCTCCAGTCGGTGCATCAGGAGTCGCTCAAGGTGGTCTACACCGGGCTCGCGCCGTCCGAGGCGCCGGAGATCGCGGCCAAGATCACCTACAAGGATCTCGAGGAGCTGTTCCGGGTCCGGGGGGTGAACCTCCATGCGCAGCCGCTGGTGTTCACCCGGGTGCCTCAGGAGCGGCGGCGCCATCTCAGCGTGGCCGGCGGGATGCCGATCGCGCTGCTCGAGGAGGCGAAGCACTCGAGCCGGCGGTTCCAGAAGGTTCGTGGTCTCGCGGGTTTGAAGGCGATCGCCCGGGCGATCACGGTGGACCGGCTCGACCTGGGCTTCATCGACATGCTCTCCTACGAGGGAATCCTCGATCACCCGCTCTCGGGCCCGCGGGAGCAGTTGTACTGGCGGCGGGCGGTGGTGCAGAGCACCGAGCCGCCGCGGAGCCGGATTCCGGTGGTCGAGCCGGGCGTCGTGGCGAGCGTCGGGGCCGTGTTCGACATCCGGCCTCGGCGGGGCGGCGCCGATCCGGTGGCCGTGGAGCAGGTGCTCGACGCGATTGGGCTTGGGCCTAACGGGCGGCCGTGGGACTGCCGGGCCTGCGGATATGCCTCGTGCCGCGATTTTGCCGACGCGGCCGCCTCGGGCAGGGCGTCGCTCCGCCAGTGCTTGCCGTATCAGGAGCGGCAGGCGGAGGAGGCGCAGCGGGCGGCGGCCACGGACCTGCTGACGGGGCTCGCGACCTTCCGGGTCCTTCGGGACCGGTTGACCCACGAGGTGGAGCGGAGCAAGCGGAGCGGCGACCGGTTCACGGTGCTGTTCCTCGATCTCGACCGCCTCAAGGAAGTGAACGACAAGTTCGGCCATGAGGCCGGCAACGACGTCCTCAAGGCGGTGGCACACGAAGTCCGCTCGGCGGTCCGGGCGTCGGACCTCGCGGCGCGGTATGGGGGGGACGAGTTCGTGGTGATCCTCACCCGGACCGATCTGGGCGGTGCGGAGCGGGTGGCCGAGGCGCTTCGGACGGGCGTGGAGAGTGTTGGGCGGCGGCTGGGGTATCCGGAGGGCGTGGTGACCGTCAGCGTGGGGATTGCCGAGTACGATCCGGATCGTCCGTCGAGCGGCGACTTGCTGGTGAATGCGGACCGGGCGCTCTATCGCGCCAAGGCCGCTGGCCGGAATACCGTAGTCTAGAGAACAGGACGGCATCGTGACGGGACCAAATCCAATGCGTCAGCCCGAGATCGGCGCCGGCAAGCCCGGGCTGATCGACGCGATGCCCGACCCGTGGGGGGTCCGGCGGGCGGAGAATCTGCTGACCACCCTGGAAGGGGTCTTGTCGGCCCGGGTGGTCACGACTCCGTTAGGCGAAGTGAGCGAGAT
>JAYUZK010000199.1:0-2671 GCA_043751835.1 Gemmatimonadota bacterium
CTCTCCGGCTACCTCGATCGGGCCAGGAAGGACCGGGGCGTTACGGTGGTGGCGGGCGGCGGAGCCGATGGCCGGAAGGGCTATTTCGTCGAGCCAACCCTGCTCCAGGTTCGGGATCCCATGTACCGCACCATGTGCGAGGAACTGTTTGGCCCGGTCCTGACGGTCCACGTGTACAAGGACGCTGACTTCCGCCGGACCGTCAAGCTGGTGGACACGACCAGCCCCTACGCCCTCACCGGATCGATCTTTGCGCAGGATCGCGCCGTGATCGACTACGCCCGGACCGCGCTCCGTCATGCGGCCGGCAACTTCTACATCAACGACAAGCCGACCGGCGCCGTCGTGGGCCACCAGCCGTTCGGCGGTGCCCGGGCCAGCGGCACCAACGACAAGGCCGGCTCGACCCTCAATCTGCTGCGGTGGGTGTCACCCCGGTCGATCAAGGAAACGCTGGTGCCGCCGACGGATTACAAGTACCCGTTCATGGCGGACCGTTAGGCTCCGGCGTGAAGGGGCTGACCGTGAACGGCCGGGGCCTCGCGGCTTCGGCCGTTCTGTTTTCGGTGCTGGCGCCGCCGCCGGCCGCCCGGTACACGGCGTCGCAGCTCGGCTGTGCGGTGTACGCCGAGGCGGTGCAGACCGGGGTCCAGCAGCAGAGCGGGACGGCCACGGTGGGGGACAAGCTCCGCCGGTCCGGTACGGTCGTGGTGCGGGGCCAGGCCCGGGGGGATTCGCTGCTGATCGAGGCGTGGTACGACACGCTCGCCGTGGTGCGCGAAACCTCCTCTGGGCGGGAGACGGCCGAGACGGACGGATTCGTGGGTGGCCGGTATCGGGGTGTCCTTTCGGCGGACGGCCGCTATCAGTCGGTCAAGACGCCCTACGTGCCGGATGGGCTTGCGGCTCAGGTGGAGTTGAGATCGGCGCTCGATGAGTTCTTTCCCCGCCTGCCGCCCGCTGGCCTGATCGTGGGCCGCGAGTGGACCGACGGCCAGGGCTTCCTCATCAAGCGCCAGGACGATACCCGGGAGCGGATCGGTCTGGTGGAGCACTACACCTGGACCGATGCCCGCCGCGCCGGAGCAACCCTGGACGCGGGGGACAGCCTGGCCGTGCGCCTCGATCAGGCGATCAAGGAAAAGGGCAGCCTGGCCTGGAGCGGCGAGTTCGGGCCGATCAGCTGGACCCGTCACCTGAGCATCAACGCCCGGATCCCCGCCACCGGCGGGGTGAAGCGCGGGATCCATTCCACCGTTGAGCAGGACATCAATGTGATCCGCCGCTTCGATCTCGACGTGGCCTGCAAGTAGCTCTTCACCGGGAAATAACCATGACCGTCATTCGTGCCGCGGTGGTCCAGGATGGAGCGGTGGCTTTCGACCCCTGGGCCACGATCGAACGGGTCTCCGCCCGCATGGCCGAAGCGGCGAAGGCGGGGGCCCGGTTGGCGGTGTTTCCGGAGGCGATGATCGGCGGGTATCCCAAGGGCGTGGACTTCGGCGCCCGGGTGGGAATGCGCTCGGATCAGGGCCGGGTGGATTTCCAGCAGTACTGGGACGGCGCCATCGAGGTACCCGGCCCGATCACCGAACAGCTCGGCGCGCTCGCGGGAGAGCACGGCCTCTACCTGGTGATCGGCGTCATCGAAAGGAGCGGCGGCACGCTCTACTGCACGGCGCTCTACTTCTCGTCCGAAGGGGCGCTGCTGGGCCGGCATCGCAAGGTGATGCCCACCGCCATGGAGCGGATCATCTGGGGCTACGGCGACGGCTCCACGCTCGGGGTACTGGATACGCCGCTCGGCAAGCTGGGCGCGGTGATCTGCTGGGAGAACTACATGCCGATGCTCCGCACCGCCATGTATGCCCAGGGCATTGAACTCTACTGCGCCCCGACGGTGGATGACCGCGAGGTCTGGGGTTCGACCATGCGGCACATCGCCCGCGAGGGGCGGTGCTTCGTGCTCTCGGCGTGCCAGCACGCGCGGCGGAGCGACTATCCGGCGGACTACGCGCCGGTGCAGGGGAACGATCCGGCCACCGTGCTGATCCGGGGCGGCAGCCTGATCGTGGATCCCCTGGGCAACGTGCTGGCCGGTCCGGTGTACGACCAGTCGCAGGTCCTCCTGGCCGATCTCGACTTCTCGCTGATTCCCCGCGCCAAGTACGACTTTGATCCCGTGGGCCACTACGCCCGCCCCGACCTCTTCACGCTCACCGTCAACACCGCGCCACAGTCGCCGGTCAAGTTCATCGAATAGCCCCGGATTTCCAACCAGGGCTGGCGGTGGGGTGGACCACCACGGTGGGCGGGAACGCGCTACCAGAGCCCTTGTGCCGCGGCGATGTCGCTCCGTATGTTACGGGAACCTCATCGGGAGAAACCGGCTGATGTCGGAAGTGTTCCGGAGCTCCGACGAATTCGATGAACAAGCCCACCAGCTGTACAATCAAGGCCGATACGACGAAGCGCTCGACGTCCTGAAGGATGGATTGTCGCTCTACCCGTCATCGGTTGAACTCTACGTCGGATTGGGATACGCGTACGTCGCCCGGGAAGAGTACGCCTGGGCCCGGGAATCGTTCACCCAGTCCCTGTTCCTGGAACCCGATCATGAGGACGCCCTCGCAGGTCTGGGGGAGACGTTGCTCCGGATCGGGAACGTGGT
>JAYUZK010000200.1:0-25937 GCA_043751835.1 Gemmatimonadota bacterium
CGGTCGCCCCACTCACTCTGGGGGGATTATGGGGCTTCGATACGGACTTGTGGTGCTCGGCCTGCTTGCGGCTGGTACTGGTTGTGCCAAACAATCGGCCGAATCGGCGATTGACGCGGCGGAAAAGATGGTGGTGGGCATTCAGGCCCAGGCCGAACAGCTGGCCCCCGGCGACCTCAAGGCCGTCACCGACAGTATTGCCGCGATGAAGGCTCGGGTCGCTGCCGGGGATTACAGCGGTGCGCTGATGGGGGCCCGTCAGACGACCAGCATGGCTCGCGATCTCGGTGCCGCGCTGGCCACACGCAAGACTCAGTTGACCAATTCGTTCAACGCGATGTCGGCCGACCTCCCGAAGCAACTCAGCGCCGTCATGGCCAAGGTGAACGCGCTGGTTGCCATGAAGAAGCTGCCCAAGGGGGTCGATCCGGCCAGGGTCGCGACGCTGAAGACCGAGGCGGCCGGTTGGGCCGCTACCTGGACCGCAGCCTCCGAGGCCTTCAAGGCCGGCAATCTGGCCGAAGCGGTCGCCAAGGGCACCGAGCTCAAGAACAAACTCGCCGCCGCGGCGGCGATGTTCGGCGCCTAGGCAGGCGTCGGCCACATCCCCCCGATGACGGACAGGAGGTCGTCGGGGCGATTGAGCCAGTAGTCCGGGCGCGTCGGGCTGAGATCTTCCCGCGTGAATGGGCCCCACAGCGCCGCCGCCGTCTTCATGCCCGCGGCCCGTCCGCTCCTCATGTCATGGACGCTGTCGCCCACATAGATGGAGGTGCCCGGGTCGGTGCCGAGTCGTTTCGAGGCCATCAGGAGCGGCTCGGGGTGCGGCTTCGGGTTCACTACGTCATCGGCCGCGATGATGACGTCCATCATGGTGTCGAGTTTGAGGAATCGAAGACCCCGCTCCGCTCCCGCCCTCTGTTTGCTGGTTACCAAGCCGGTCTTGAATCCACGTCGCTTGATCTCGGTCACCGTCTCGAACACGCCCGGATAGCGGCCCACCCGTGAATCGTGGTTCGTGATGTTGAAATCCCGATAGGTCTCGATCAGGGCCTGGAAGAGCACCGGTTCCTCGGCCCAGTCGCCGAACTGGACCCGGAGCGGCGTTCCGATTCCAGCCAGCCATGCCTCGTCCGTCCGGGCCGGGAGGCCGTGGACGGCGAGGGCATGGTGATAGCTGTCGATGATGAGCCGAATCGAGTCGAGCAGCGTGCCGTCCAGATCGAACAGCACGGTGGCAATGGGACGTGTCATGCTGGCAAGCTAGTGGACTGGGACGCCGGTCCGAACATTCCCACCGCCCGAAGCCGGGCAGTGATGAATCCCTCGGCCGTGCCAATCCGACGGGCAGAGCGGGCCATCCCCAAGGGGCGCCGTGCCAGCAACGAGCCATTCAGATGCCTGAGCCGCCGGCTCACCTGGGCCTCGAGTAGCGCGAGCGCGGGTTCGACGGTCCAGTCCCTGCCAGCGGCCGGCTGCTGCATCGCTCCGATCAGTCGGGCAATCGGGACCGGATCGTCCGTCCACCCAGTCCGCGCCGAGTGGGCGACCACCCAACTCCCGGCGGGCTGCCCGCCACGCTCGAGGCTCACGCCGGCGACAAACCCATCGTCCGTCGCGGTCCCCAGCGACTCGAACACCGCCCAGCCGTCTTCCTCGCAACCGTTCCCGGCCGGCGCCGCCCCGCGATCGATCCGCCGCCGCAGCGCTCCCCCGAGTCGTCCCTTGTGTTCAACCGCAGCGTCGAGGCCCAACCGTCGCTCGATCCTCGCGGGGACCGGAAACCGGATGATCTCGGCTTCACGATGGCTCGAGCCAAGCCGGACGATCCGTCCGTCCCGCTGCTCGAGGCGGACCGCGGTCCACGGGATGTCGAAGTGGACCACCCGCCCCGCCCCCTGGAGGTCGAGTCCCTCGGCGGCGACATCACTGGCGAGCAGGAGCCACGGGACCGCCGGATGGTCCCTTCGCGATGGCCCGAACCATTCGAGGACCACGCCTCGCGGGAACCGCGTCCCGCCGACCCCCGCGCCATCGCCGGTCAGCCACGCTACGCCGGCGCCGCCGATTGCCCGGCGGAGGTGGTGCACCGTGGGCACCGACGCGGCGAACACCACCGTAGGGCGCCGATCCGCGACGATCGTCCGGAGCATCGCGGTCTTGGCGTCGCCATCGCGGAGCCACGAGACGACCTGGGCGTCGAGCCGCCCGAGGACCGACCGGTCGACCAGCGCGAGATCGCTCGCGATTCGGCCGGGATCGAGCACCTCCCACATCACCAGCTGATCCGGTGCCGGGTCGATCACGCCGCGGAGCGTGGCCCGGTGGATCGGGTGCCCCGCTTGCCGAGCCCGGGCCGCATGGTCGAGCAGCCGTCGATAGCGCCGGATCGACGCCAGCAGCGCGGCCGGGCTCGACGCCAGCGCTCGAAGCAGAGAGGTTCGGATCAACGCGCCGATGGGCCCGTCGCGCGACAGCTTGAGCCGGTCCAGTCGGTCGAGGACTGCACTCAGGCGGGGATCGTCCTCGCCCCAGTCGGCAACCGTGACGACGCGCCGCGTGGGCAGCCCGGCCGGCGAGGCACCTCCGATCAGAATCGACCCGATCACCGCCGGAAGGAAGCGTCCCGAGAGGGCTTCGGCTAGCGAGGGCAATCCGGCCGGCGCCAGAGCGTCGTCCCGATACGCCAGCGCCAGTTGCGCGGCAAGATCCGCCGGCCGGTTCACCACCGGCGTGGCCGAGAGGAGAATGACCGAACGCTCGGCGACCAGGGGCAGCAGGTTCCGATAGCGCCGGGTGGCGGGGTGCCGGAAGTGGTGGCTCTCGTCGATGATCACCAGCCCGGATCCTGGAACACCGTGGCCTCGGCTGATCAGATTCTCGCTGGTGAAGGTGACCGCCGTCCCCAGTCGGGCGCCTAACGCCATCCATTGCGGGGCAAGGGCGGCCGGGCCGACGACGTCGACCGCCGGGTGCCCCAGCGCCTGGGCGGCGGCCAGGGCGATGAAGCTCTTGCCGGTCCCGACAGGCAGTGCCAGAAAGGCTGCGCCATGCCTCCGCAATGAGGCCACCGCCTGACGGAACGGCCGGATCTGCTCTGGATGGAGCCAGGTGGGAGCGGCCACGGGCTCTCCCGACGGCGACACGAGCGCGCCTAACGTGGCGGCGACTCTGGTGGCCTCGGCGCCGGTGAGCTGTCGGAATGCGGGTGACGTGGCGAGAGCCGCAGTCACGACAGCAACGCCGCCACCCGGCGATCGAGCTTGTCCTGGGCCACCTGCCCGGTCCGCTGTGCCTCGGTCGCGATCCCGATCAGCAAGTCATCGTCGAGCGCCGCCTGTGGCAACGGGAGATCGCCCACCGTCCCGGCGTTGAACCGGAAAAACCCCGCGAGCGCCACGGTGGCCCGCTCCCGCGCGAGTACCCGGATCGGGGTGCTGTTGAGCCACGCCGTGAGGGCGAGCGCCGCCCGATCGGTGGCGGCGCCGATCCAGTAACAGGTATTGAGCGGCACGATCCGCCGGCTCCCGGCCGGCAGGGCCGTTGCTCCGAGGTCGCGGCCCAGATCGCTCCAGACCACCCGGTGGCGGGCAGTGGCGGCGTCGGTCCGGAACACCGCCCAGAATGGGCCGGTCCGAAAGTCCGCTCGACGTTCGAGCAACGGTTGGTGTCGGGCCATCCATTGAGCTGCGAGCGGAGGCAGCGTGACCAGGGGTGTGCCGTTCGCATCGTGCGTCCAGAGCAGCCGGACGCCCGGCCGATGGTGAAACGCCCCGACGTCACGGCCGCGGAGCGCCGGGCGGAGCAGTTCCGCTTCGACCGGCTCCGCCGGATCGAGAAACACGGCATCGGCGCCGGTCTTGAGGCCGAGCCGGATCCGGAAATGATCGGCGATGGTCGGGAGCCGGTGCCGCGGGCCCGAGCCTCGGCTCCACGCCCCGGTATTCCATTCCGACTGCGGGGTCGTGGGTCCGGCTGCCTCGAGGGTCGTTCGAACCAGATGTCCGGGCTCCGGCGCCTGTTTGGTGGCGACCAATACCATCGGGTACACCGATGCCTCGAAGCCGTGGTCGGTGGCGGAGAGATCCGCCGCCAGTGCCAGGGTGGTGCGCCGGGCCAGATCGTCCCGCGCGGCCGCGCCCCATTGCGCCGTCATCAGCTTGGCCGGGAAGATCCCCGCGACCACGCCGCCAGGTCGGGTGAGTTCGACGGCGCGTTCGAGGAACGGGACCGAGAGGTCCGGCAACGGCTTGAATCCGCGCCCCCCGTTGCCGCCTCGGAACCAGCGGTATCGCCGCTTCAGCGCTTCGCGCTGCTCCGCCCCCAGCGCCTCCGACCGGATCCACGGCGGATTCATCACCACCAGTTGGAACCCGCCCGCTTCCATCACATCGGCAAACTGGGTCGGATAGTGGAACCACGGCAGAGCCTCCGTTTCCCGGAGCCGCCGGTCGATCTGCCGGAGCGCCCGGCGCCGCTCCCGAAGGCGCGCGAGTGAGAGGCGCAGTTGGGCTGGCATCGGTCCTCGCCCGCCGAATAGCTCCGGTGTCCGCGCCGACGACAGTACCTCGCGAAGCTGCTGTTCATTGAGCGATCGCGCCTGGTCGATCGCCGCGCGGGCGGCCCGCGTCTCCGCCCGTCGGAGTACCCGGAGTTGGGCCCGCTTGGCCGCGCCCGACGACAGCACCACCCGCCGGCGCAGCGCACCAACCCCTTGGGCGCCGCCCGCCGGTCCCATCGGCAGCGCGATCCGCTCGAAGACACTGTCGCCCTGACGGATCAATGCATCGAGATTGGGAAGCGGCGCGACCAACTCGGGGCTCATGTCGGGATCGGCCTGGATCACTTCGAGCCAGAGCCGGAGTTCGGTCAGATGGACAGCGCTCGGGTTGAGGTCCACACCGAAGAGGTTCCGCGCCACCACATCCCGGGTGGCGAGGCCGGCGGATTCGCCGCCGCGCTCCCGGATCGCCACCAGCTGACGCAGTGCGCCGACCAGAAAGGCGCCACTTCCCGCTGCGGGGTCGAGGATAGTGATCGACCGGATCAGACCGAGTGTCGAGGGGTCGGGGTGCTCGAGACGTTCGGCCGCCTCGGTTCTGCCGCAGCAGGCGGCCTCCGTGAGCCAGGTCACCAGTCCCTCCGTCACCACCTGATCCACCAGCCGCCGGGGCGTATAGAAAGCGCCGGTTTCTTTCCGGCGTTCCGGGTCCATCACCCCTTCGAACACCCGCCCGAGCATGTCCGGACCGATCGCGCCACCTCCAGGCAGGGCGGCGATGGTGAAGTGATACCGCTCGAACAGCCGCTCGAACGCCGTGGTCCAGACCTCGTCGGGGATCTCGTCGGGATGGCGCCGCTCGACCGGGCGGGGTTCGAAAAGTCCGCCGTTGAGGAAGGGAATCCGGCCGAACCGCCGAGCGGTCGCTCCACGGCGGGCCGCCGGGGTGTTCAGCGTGCCGAAGAAGAGTGGCTTGAAGAGGCGTCGTTCGATCCGCCCCGCTGCCGCGGCCCGTTCCAGTTCCTCGCGAAGGAACCGGGGCCGTCGGTCGAGCCAGCCCCGGTCCTGGACGAAATAGAGGAACAGCACCCGGGTGAGGTCGAGCAAGGCCAGGGCGTGGCGGTCCCGCCGGGGAATTCGTCCGGGCAGCGCGTCGGTAGCCTGATCGAGTGCCGCCCGAAACTCGATGAAGAACCGCCGGTCGAGTGACCGCCCCGAGAGCGCCTCGGCCCAGGCCAGAGCGTGCCGAACCACGGAATCGGCCGGCGCCTCGCGTCCCCGGTCGAGAATCCGAAGGTCGATCGGTTTGAGCCGGCCCAGATTGAAGCTGGCATGGGGCCGGTCCGACACTGTCGCGGCGAGGGTGAGGCGCTGGCGGGCGGGGTCGAGCGCAGCAACCAGCGCGACCGATCCCCGCCGGTCCAGCGAAGCGGCGATCCGCTGCGCCAGCGGCTCCGCCAGGTCGGCGACTACGCCAAGCAGAATGGATTGGCCTCGCCGCCCGACCACCGCGGCCGCCAGATCGGTCGGCAACGCCGGATCGAGCGCGTCGAGCGCGACCTCGTGCCAACTCGGGTCGAAGCCGAGTTCGACGGCGAGACGGGGCAAGTCCTCGAGGGACCGGAGATTGGAAAGTTCGGCCAGCGACACGACCCCACGTTAGGGCCGTGGTTGTCGAACCTGTGAACCGAACCAGCGCGAGGTGGGATCGTTCCAGCGCTATTGTTTGGTTGAAACCGTCAGGGTGAGATCGAGTTCCGCCCGGACCGCCTGCAGCCAGGCCTCCAGGTCGCCGTCATCGGCCATCGGCTCGGCAGGCTCGCCATCGGCCGGAGGGATCAGGGTCTGCACCAACGCGTCGGTGTAGCCGACCACCGCCATGGCAACGCCCTTGTCCACCAGCCGGTTGAGGCGGAGCAGTAGAGCCATGCCCTGCCGAGGTCGAAGCGCGGCGATCGCGGGCGCCAGGTAGCGGATCAGCAGCTCGCGGAGGTACTGCATTTCCTCCACCACCTCGCCCGCCGCGAGCCCGCGCGCCGCCGCGTGCCGTCCGTACCGCTCCGTCACCTTGGCCCAGAGCGGGCGGACTTCCCGGCGGAGCGGTCCGACCAGCGCCGCAAAGACCTCGAGGATGACTCCGAATTCTGCGTCGGTAAGACTCAGCGAGGCCGTCCGAGTGCCGATGATCCGGTCGCCAAGCCACTCGACCCAGCGGGCGGCCATGACATCGCGATGCTGCGTGACGGCCTTGCTGGCGGCGATCAAGGTGGGATAGGATGCGCGCAGAGGGTCGGCCTCCCGGCGGGAAAGATGGAACGCGGTGCAATAGTAATCGGTCGGTCGGCGGAATACCTGAGCGACTGGCGCTGCCGCCCGGTCTGCGGCACTTTCCCCGCATGGCCACACCAACGCTGTCGAAGACCAGCCTGCCCGGAGTACTGGGAGAAATCCTGATCGACGTCCGGGCGTCCGATCGGAAGACCCCCGGTCCCGCTGTCCTTGTGCTCCACGGATTCAAGGGGTTCAAGGACTGGGGCATGTTCCCGCCGTTCGGCGACCGCCTGGCCCGTGCCGGATTTGCCGCGGTCTCTTTCAACGTGAGCGGGTCCGGCGCCGACGACCGGGGCGAGTTCTCCTTCCCGGATCGGTTCGGCCACAACACCTTCTCCGCCGAGCAGGATGATCTCGACCGCATCCTCGAGGCGCTCGACTCGGGCGCGCTCGACATTCACCGGCCGACCAGCGTTGGGATCGTGGGGCACTCCCGCGGGGGCGGGATGGCGATTCTCTTTGCCGAGCGGCGGCCCCGGGTCGGCGCGTTGGCAACCTGGGCGGCGATCTCCCACGTTAGGCGGTGGGCCCCCGACCAGGCGAAAGCCTGGCGCCGGGACGGCCGGATCGACATCACCAACACCCGGACCGGCCAGGTCCTCCCGATGTTCCCCGATCTGCTCGACGACATCGGCGCCCATGCCGATTCCACCCTCGACATCGCCGCCGCGGCCGCCCGACTCAAAACCCCGTGGCTCCTCGTCCACGGATCGGCCGATGAAGCGGTCCCCGTCGCCGAGGCCGAGCGACTCGACCAGCTCCGGCCGGCCGGCGCTGGCAACGAGCGGCTGATCCTCGAGGGCGCCGGCCACACCTTCGGCGCCGTCCATCCGTTCGGAGGGATGACGCCGGCGCTCGAGGCCACCGTCGACGCCACCGTCCGGTTCATGACCCGCCACCTCCGCTAATGAGCCGGATCGAACGCCTCACGAGCGCTCTCGTCGGCCGCGCGCCCCACACGGTCGAAGATCCCGAACGCAAGCTGGCGGCGGTGGCCGTCATTCTGGTGCCCGAGCCGGACGCCATCCTCCTGATCCGGCGGGCCGAACGGGAAGGGGACCGATGGTCGGGCCAGATGGCGTTCCCCGGCGGGCGCTGGTCGGCCGAGGACCCGGACCTGATCACGACCGCGAAGCGGGAGACCAGCGAAGAAGTCGGCGTGGACCTCGCCGCCGCCCGGTTGATCGGCCGGCTCGACGACTCGGCACCCCGCTCCAACCTCCTCCCGCCGATCATCGTGACGCCGTATGTCTTCGTCCTCGACAGCCGCCGCCAATTGAGCCCGAACCACGAGGTGGCCGGGGCGTTCTGGACCCCGATCGACCGGCTCGTCGATCCGGCGATCTATCGGTCGTTCGAGTTTGAGGCCCGCGGCACCCGGATGCGGCTGCCCGGGTACCATCTTGACGAAGGCGTGGTCTGGGGGATGACCGAGCGAATCCTGACGCCCCTCCTCAGAATCATGGAATCTTCCGTGATTGACAGAAATTTCGCTTGACCTAAATTACGTTCTAGTCACCACTACGATCCGGGAAGCCAGCCCATGACCAGCGACATCGCCCGGGAGCCGCTGACCCGCTCGACCGAGGACTACCTCAAGGCGATCTACCAGCTCTCCACCGATGGCGCCCCCGTCGCGACCACCGATCTGGCAGAGCTCCTCGGCTTGGCGCCGGCGTCGGTGACCGGCATGATCAAGCGCCTCGCGGAGCAGGGTTTGGCCGAGCATGAGCGGTACCACGGCGTCAGACTGAGCGGCGAAGGCCGCCGGGTGGCGCTCCGGATGCTCCGCCGGCACCGCCTCATCGAGGCCTACCTGGTCGGGTTCCTCGGCTTCACCTGGGACACCGTGCACCACGAGGCTGAGCGGCTCGAGCACGCGGTGTCCGACGATCTGGTCGAACGGATGGCCCACGCGCTGGGCAATCCCCGCTTCGATCCTCACGGCGATCCGATTCCCGATACCGACGGCCGGATCGCCGACTTCGTCTTTCTCCCATTGGCCGACGTCGCCGTCGGCGAGACGGTCACGATCCGCCGGGCCGACACCCGGGACGACGGCCGGCTCCGGTTTCTGGCCGCCGAAGGGTTGGTGCCGGGGACGGTCGTGACGGTGGTTGCCCGGCAGCCGTACAACGGCCCGATCATTCTGGACGTCGAAGGCGAGTCCCGGATGGTGGGTCACGAGCTGGCCCTGATTCTTCAATGCTCCCGTTGACGGGAGCCTGCCGGAGGCTCCTCGGGATCGCGATTTCAAGTGGACCATCATCGTCGTCGTGACCCTGACCCACGGGCCCTCGCGGAACCCAGCCCGTCACCCGTCGGACGATCGTTAGGCGTCCCTCGGGCGCCAGCCGATACCAGATCGCGATCTCCCCGATGGTCCGGCCGCACCCGTCGCAGACTTGATCCTCGCCCAGTCGGCAGATCTGCCGGCAGGGGGATTCAACCGGCCCGGTCACGTGACCGCTGATCCGAGGGTGAAGTCGCAGTAGACGATTCCGTCCCGTTCGGCGATTTCGCCGGCCTGGAGATCGAGCGGGGCGTCGAACATCGGCCCGTCCGACACCACCGTATGGAACTCACCGTTCTCGCCGCACGGATCGACCGTCGCCGGCAACTCGTCGAGGAGCCGGCGGTCGATCGCCCAGCCCGCGAACCGGGCCGGAAGCTTGGCGGGATCGAGCGCCGCCATGTGCGCCACGGCCCCTTCCCGCAACATGCTCCGAATCAGGAGATCGGTTCGGATCCCCCAGAGCGGAAAGACCGCGTCGAGCCCGAGGGGCGCGAGCAGCTTCTCCCGATATTTCCGCACGTCGGCCAGGAAAAGATCCCCGAACGCCACCCCGGTGATCCCCTCCCGCGCCTTGAGCCCCTTCAGCGCACCGCCCACCGCGAACTCGTACATCTCATTGGAACAGGGCCAGGGCAGTTCGACCTCGACCAACGGAAGGTTCACCATGGCCGCCTGCTGCCGGAGCACCGCGCGCCGCACCCCGTGAGTCGTCACCCGATCCGTTTCGCGGGTGACCGTGCTGACGAGCGCCGCGACGTCGATCCGCTGTTTCCGCAGCAGATGCAACGTCCACGCGGCGTCCTTGCCGGTGCTCCAGAACAGGGCGAGTGTCATCGGATCGGGTCGAATGATAGCCCGAGCTGGATTCGACGGCCCAGCGCCGGGAAGCCGTAGGCCTCCTCGTACCGACGGCCGAGCAGGTTGTCGGCCCGGACCCGGAACTCCACCCCGGACCCGGCCCGCCAGCTCGCCACGAGCCGGGCGTCCACGAAATTGCCGGGATCGACCAGCTGGAACGGAAAAACATTGAAGTTGGCGTCAATTCGGCCCAGCGCGGCGGTGAAGCCGCCGCCTAACGTGAGTTGCCGTCCCCGCCACGAAACGTCCGCCCCCGCCGTATGCTTCGGCCGCCGGAGGAGCCGTCGCCCGTCGCCCGGCGCCCCCGCAGGATTGTCCGTCGAGAGGTAGGTATAGGCGATCCGGGCGTCGAAGCCGCCGAATCCGCCCCGGCCGGCCAGCTCGATGCCACGGGTTGTGGCCCGGTCGATGTTGACGCTCCGCCCGAGTTCCGGATACCCGGCCGACTCGAACCCGATCAGGTCGGTGAGCCGGTTGTGGAACGCCGTGATGCTCGCCACCGCCCGCCCGCGGGAAAAGAACTTGTCGACCCCGACGTCGCCGCCCCGCGACCGCTCGGGCCGAAGGTCCGGGTTGGCTTTCTGGTAGGCGCTGCCGTACCGGCTCGCGAGGCTCGGCGGCATGAAGCCGGTGCCCAGAGTGCCGCGGAACTTCATCCCCAGACTCGGCGCGAAATACGCCGCGCTGACCCGGCCCGTGGCGCGGGCGGTGAAGGTGGTGTAGTCGTCGCGCCGGATCCCGGCCGAGATCGCCAAGTCGCGCCCCGGGGTCGCCAGGATCTCGGCGTAACCGGCCTTGAGCCGCTCTTCCTTGGCGCCGTCGTTGTCGCGGACCCGGCTCCATTCGGCGTTGAGGCCCGCCACCACGGACACCGCCGGCCCGAGCGAGATCCGGTGCTGCCAGTCGATCACCTGCCGGGTCACGCCCAGCAGCGAGACGTACTCGGGTCCGCCGTTGTAGCGGCTCCCTCCCTTGAGGAAGTAGTCCTGCGCGCCGGCGGTGAACCGGGTGGACCACCGGCCCGCCGGCCGCGCGTCTACGAACACGGTGCCCAGGGTCTGGTCGAAAACGGTGGTCCCGGCCGGCGTGGTGTTGTCGGTCCGGATGTCGCCCGGGCTGGCGTACGTCTGCTGGAGGCCGCGGATCGTTCCACCAACCATCACGTTAGGCGCCACCTGGAACTCGAGTCGAACGTGCTGGGTTCGCTGGTCGTACCGGTTGTCGGGCCGCTCGTTGTCGGTACCCACCAGGGTGGCGGCCCCGGCCACCCCGAGCCGGCCCCGGCGGGTCGAGCCGAATGCCCGGGTCCGGTAGGTGGCAAAGCTCCCGCCTTCAGCCGTGATCCCCGCCCGCGTTCCATCCTCCACCGCGCCACCCACCGCGATCACTCCGCCGATCGCCGCCCCGCCGAACGAGGTGCTCTGCGGCCCGCGGGCGATTTCCAGCCGGTCAAACGGCGACAGCTCGAATCCGCCCAGCAACACGCCCGGGTTGGCGTTGGCATCATTGACCCGAATCCCGTCGATCAGGAGCAGCGTCTGATTGGAATTGACGCCCCGCAGGAACGTGGACGTCGCTCCACCAGGGGCGCCGGTCGAAACCAGCGTCGCCCCGGGAAGGAGCCGGAGCGCGTCCATGAGGCTGGTGACCTGGCGGCGGGCCAGTTCCTCCGGATCGATTCGGTCCGCGGCCACCGCCCGGATTCTGGCGGGCACGGCAACCCTTGATGCGGTGACCACGATTTCCTTGAGCCGGACGGAGTCGCGGGTCTGTTGAGCGTGGAGCGTGACCGGCAGGAACGCAACGAGAGCGGCAGTGAATACAGTGCGAAGCATGGCAGGGTCCTCGAGGTCCCCGGTGCACCGCATGCAAAGCCCCGCCGGCAACCGGACGGTGCCCCGCTCCCTCCCTCGAGGGAATCATGCGGGCGAGACGAGGGCCGGTCTCCTGGCTCGAGGATCCGTTCGCGAATGGGGCCTTCCCGCGGTATGCCCGCAGTGACCCCCTATCCTGCGACCGGAACAGCTTCCTCTTACAGTGGCGGGGCCGCGCCGGTGTTTCACCGGACTTCCGGAATGGCCCTGTCTCTCTATAGCCGCTCGGATTTTTCCGAATGCCGAGCAGGCCACAAGGCTAGTTGGCTCGATTGGCGCCCGCAAGCGGCTTCGAGCCGACGCGGGGCCCGTTAACTTGGGTCCGAATTCCGATGCTCTCCCTCCTCGCCGCCGCGTTACTGGCCTTGCCAGAGCCGCCCCCGCGCTCCGGCGTTGCCATCGAGCGCCGTCTGGCCGAGCGGTTCCACGTCGCCATCGGCGATTCGATCGCGCTGACGCCAAAGGCCGATGCGCCGGCCCGCTGGTACCGGATCGAAGCCATCTATGAGCCCCGGCCCGATCCGGCCACCGCCCTCCGCGGCGAATATCAGCTTCGATTTCACCTCCCCGAACTTGCCCAGCTCCTCGGCGCCCCCGACCGGACCGATCGGGTCGCCGTCGCGGTCCCTCCAGGGATCGGCGCCGATAGCGCCGCGTTTCGTCTCAATCAGCTCGCCTTCGGGTATCACGCCTATCCCTCGGTCACGATCGCGTCGGAGTCGTCCCAGACCTTCGCCGTGGTCAGCCGGTTCCACCGGGCGATCGGTCTCATCGCCATCGTCGCGAGCGCCACCTTCCTGCTCTGCATCATGCTGCTCAAGGTCGAGGAGCGACGGCTCGATGCCGCCGTCATGCGGATGATCGGGATCGGCCGGCTCACCATCTTCAAGGCCTTCGTGCTCGAGGCGACCTTCGTCGCGGCCATCGGTTCCGGTCTGGGTGTCGGCCTCGCATGGTTGGCGGGCTCCATCACCAATCTGGTGTATCAACGTCGCTTCGAAACCACCCTGGTCTTCTCCTATTTGACCTCAGACATCATCGCCCTTGGGGTGGGTCTCTCCCTCGGCCTTGGCGTCTTGGTCGGGGCGGTGGCGGCGTTGCGTCTGGTCCGGACCCGCCCGCTCGCGCTCTGGCGGAGGACCGGATGACCTGGGCCCTGGTGCTCCGAAGCCTGTTCCGGCATCCGATCCGGACCGCACTTGTGATCCTCGGGATCGCGGTCGCCGGAGCGCTGCTCCTCGACATGGTGATGCTGTCCGGCGGGATGGAACGCTCGTTCAGCCGGATGCTGCTGAGCCGCGGGTTCCAGATCAGGCTCTCGCCGAAGGGGACCCTGCCGTTCGATACCGAAGCGACGATCCCCGGCATCACCCCGCTGCTCGACGACCTCCACCGGGACCCGGACATCGCCGCCGCCGGGCCGGTCGTGGCAACTTCGCTTCACGCCCGGGTGCGGGACTCGCTGGTTACCTTCGTGGGATACGGCATCGATCCCGGGGGCCAGGGCCTCTATCAGGTGCAGAGCGGCACTGACCTCGCCCGCGGCGACACCACCGGTCTTCTGATCAGCGACCCGGTTGCCCAACGGACCCGCTGGGCCATCGGCGACTCGGTGGTGCTCCTGGGCCGACTCGATCCCCAGTCTGTCCGGGCCGGCGCCGAGCGGCGACTGGTAATCCGCGGGCTCGTTCGGTGGCTCTATGACGCCCGCGGTCAGCGCTCCCTCGGCGCCAATTTCCGGGTCTTCCAGCAGTTGGGCCGGTTTCCCGGCCTCGACGTGGCCTCGATGGTGATGGTCAAGGTGAAGGACGACGCGGCCGTCGATCGGGTGGCCGGGCGGATCGGCGCCACGCACCCGAGCATCGAGGTCAACAGTGTCGCGACACTGGTCCGGCAGTTTCGGACCCGGATGGTCTACTTCCAGCAGCTCTCGCTCATTCTCGCCACCATCAGCCTCGTGGTGGGCGTCCTCCTGGTCGGTACCATTCTTACGATCTCCGTCAGCGAACGGGCCGGTGAGTTCGCGGTCCTCCGCGCGATCGGGCTCCGCCGCCGCCGAATCGTCGGACTCGTGATGACCGAGGGCGCCGTGCTCACCGTGGTCGGGACCGGCCTTGGCACCGGGCTCGGATTCGTCACCGCGCGCTTCCTCGATCGGATTCTGACCTCGTTTCCCGGACTCCCTGGCGCCATCTCCTTCTTCGTGCCGGCGCCCGACACGACGGCCAGCGCGGCGATCGTGATTCTGGCCGCCGGGATCGGCGCGGCCGCCTATCCCGCGTACCTCGCGGCCCGGGCACCCATCGCCCAGACTCTCCGCGCCGACGCGGAATGACCATGCCCAATCGTCCCGTCATCCTTGCCCGCGATGTCGTCAAGAGCTACCCGGTGAACGGCCAGACCGTTACCGCGCTCCGGGGCGTGTCCCTGTCGTTCGGCTCCGGCGAGTATCTCGCCATCACCGGGCCTTCGGGGTCGGGCAAGTCGACCCTGCTCCAGCTGCTGGGCGGCCTCGACTTGCCCACGGCCGGCCATCTTGAACTGATGGGAACGCCGATCGAGCGTTTGTCCGATGGCCAACTTGCCGATCTCCGGCTTCGGCAGGTCGGATTCATCTTCCAGCGGTTCCATCTGATGCCGGTCCTGTCCGCCCGGGAGAATGTCGAGCTCCCCCTGGCCGAGGCTGGTGTTCGTCCGGCCGAACGCACCGCTCGGGCGATGGAGCTGCTCGAATATGTCGGCCTCGCGTCCCGGTCCGGCCACCGCGCCACTCAACTCTCAGGCGGCGAGATGCAGCGGGTCGCGATCGCGCGGGCGCTCGCCAACCGGCCTGCCCTGATCCTGGCGGACGAGCCAACCGGCGAACTCGATGCCCGGACCGGAGCCCAGATCCTCGACCTCTTCGACCGGCTCCACGCCGACGGCACCACCCTCGTCGTCGTCACCCACGATGACCACCTGGCCGAGCGCGCGGCCCGCCGGGTCCATCTCCTCGACGGACTGATCGACCGCGATGAAGTCGCCCGGCGCTGACCTTCGTACCATCCTGCTGCTTGCGTTCCGCCACCTGATGGTCCGGCGGGGCCGGGCGGTGGTCCTGCTTTTTGGCTATGCCGTCGGGGTCGGGGTCATGATGGTCCTGCTCTCGGTCGGCGAAGCGATGCTGGTGCAATCGAAGGACGTGTCGCTGGTGGGCGGCGGCCAGATCACCGTGCTGCCCGAGGGAATCGATCTCGAGGGTCTCCGGACCGGCTCGATGAGCGGACTCTTCTTCGCGATCGACCGGGCCCGTTTTCTTGAGCGCCAGTTGATCGGCGGGAAACGGCTCGACGATGTGGTGGCTGCCGTCTCACCAGTGATCGAGCACAAGCTGATGTACCTCGAGCGGGAGGGCCGGCTCATTCCGCTCCGGGTCGGCGGCGAGTTGCCGTCGGGCGCTACGGCGGTCGGAGCCGGTCTCAGCGTGCTCGGAGGATCCTGGCGCGACGATTCCGCCGATGCCCGCTTTGCCCGGCCGACTCCGCAGCAACTGTACGACGAGATCGACCACTTCCACCCCCCGATGCCGGACTCGACCTGGGCGGAATGGCACTACTTCAACCTGGCGCCGGCGGCCGACGAGTGGTGGTACATCACGTATCTGATCGGCGGGCCGCTGGCGGAAGGCAAGGGCGGCGGCCAGCTCCTGGTGACGCGGCACCGGCGGGGCCGTCCGCCGGCCCGCTTCGAGGCCAGGTTCCGCCGGAACGACATCATCTTCGACACCGCCACCGCGGATCTGTCGATCGGGGCCAACACCGTCGCCCAGCGGGACGGTCGCTACCACATCGTCGGCCGGGCTGCGGGGCCCACCGGCACGGTCCGATTCGACCTCGTGGTTCGGCCAACGCCTAACGCCTATTTCCCGCCGGTCGAACTGCGGGGCGACCAGTATCTGTCGGGGTATGTGGTCCCGGCCGTGCGGGGAACGGCGGCCGGGACCATCTGTGAAGGCGCCGACTGCCGGGGCTTCGACGAAGTTGCGGCTTACCATGACCACAACTGGGGCGTCTGGCGCGGGACGGTCTGGAATTGGGGGCAGGCCCGGGGTCGCGTCATGAGTCTGGTGTACGGTGGCGTGATCACCACAGAGTCCCTGAGTGCCCGGTCCGCGGCGCCGTATTTCCTGGCAGCGGTGGACTCCCAGGGTACTCGACAGATCCTCCGGTTCGGGGCGCTCGAGTACCACGGGGCCCACCCGGTGCCGGGTGCACCAGGCCTCATGGCACCCGATTCGTTCCGGTTCCGGGCGGCTCGCGATCCGGATACGGTTGAAGTGACGGTCCGGGTACTCGAAGCCCAAGTCACCGCGGCCGGGATTGGCGGTGACCGGGTCTTTTTGCAGATGCGGGGGGCCTTCAAGGTCCGCGGCCGCCTCCTTGGCACGGCGGTGGCCGACAGCGGGCTTGGTTTCTTCGAAACCTTCGTCGGCCGGAATCCCTAACGCGGATAGCCCGGGGCGGCCTTCGTCTCATCGATCTGCTCGATGTGCCGGACCGCGTGGCGGATCAGGAACAGCAACCAGCCCTCGCCGTTGAGTGGGCCGAGCGCCGGGTGGGGCGCCACGAACCGGGTCAGGTCGAGCTGGGTGGCCTTGAGGAAGTCGATCGTCGCCCGGCGGCTCTCCTCGAAAACGGCGATCATCGCCTCAGGGGTCGGCCAGCGCCCGGTCGGCATCACAAAATCAGGGGCGGGGAACGGCGTATCCCGCTTGAGCAGGCGCCGGTCAACCTTGGCGAAACCGTCGTGCGCCGCCTCGATCAGCTCCGGTGTCGCTTCCTCCCGCACCAGTTTTCCCCGGATCAGCTTGCCCGAACCCGTCTCGGCGACGATCACATGCTCGGCCGTGTCCGCGACGGACCAGCGATCCAGGCCAGGCTTGAAGTGGAACTGGGCTGGGCTGAGCCCGAGCAAGGAGGCGGTGAAGGTCGCGGCGGAGGTCTCGAGCCCTTCGAGCAGCTGGGTGCGGTCAGTCATGCCGGGTTGGGTTGGGGAAGTGTAATATTAAGGCATGACTTCACCCTCCGCAGGCAGTATCGACGCCCGGGCCCTGGGACGGGCGCTCGTTGACACGTTTACCAAGGGATGGTCGAAGGCCGACGTCGCCACGATCCTCTCGGTGTTTTCCGACGAGGCTGTCTTCCTGGAAACACCATTCTCGGAGCCGCTCACCGGGCTGGATGCGATCCGCACCTATTGGGCCGATGTGCCCTACCACCAGTCCGAAATCACCGCGTCCTCAGGTGAGATCTACGCCGCCGGCCCTTGGTTTTCGACCGAGTTCAAGGTGGTTTTTCGCCGTCGCCGGACCGGAGACTGGGTCGAGGCCCGTGGGGCTCTTTTTTGCGAAATCGCCGGGGACAAGATCTCCGAGATGCGGATGTATTGGCAGAGGAAGGGCTGAAAGAACCGGAGGGTCCGGACAGTGGTACTTTTGGTCGGTCTGTCGCTTCTCGGCGCCACGTGTCATCGGGCGGGGACAGGTTGTGATCTCGGCCTCTTAGCCCCAAACCTTTGTGGGGTAACGCTTTAGATGCATAGATCTGGCTGGCACGAAACTCGATAAGGAATTGGGACATCTCGCGGAGGTCAATATGATGCCGCTCTTTGCTCTGGTCCTCGCCGCCATCTCGGCGGACCCCACCTTGGCGTTGGTGCCCGTCGATCGGCCGGTCGGTCAAGCGGTCGAGCCCGATGCCTCCCGCCCGATCAAGCTCTGGATCAACAGCAGCGGTCAATTCCGAGAAGGCGACCGGGCCCGAGCCCAAGTCGAGACTGTGGACGACGGCTACTTGATCGTCTTCAACTACGACACCGACGGCCGACTCCGGATCCTGTTCCCGCTCGATCCGCGGGACGACGCATTGGTTCGAGGCGGTCGCCGCTATGAGATCCGCGGTCGAGGAGACCGGGAATCGTTCCTGGCCGGCCGGGATGGCAACGGCCTCGTATACGCGGCCGTTGCCGCCGACCCATTCCGCTTCGACGAAATCCAGGCAGGCGGAAATTGGGATTACACCCGCCTCAACCTTGGCAGCGATTCCCGGGATCCCGAAGCAGACATCACCGACATACTCCAGAAGATTTCGACCGACCGCGGTTTCGACTACGATGTCCTGAACTATCGGGTCTACGGATATCAGAACCGCTACGTGGCCGGCAACACGTGGTATCCCCGCCCCTACGGGTATTGGGATAACAACTACTGCGATGCGTACTTCCGCCCGAGCCTGTTCGGTTGCAGCTCCTACCCGGCCGGAGGCTGGTACATGGGTTATTCGCCTTACGGGTATGGTACCTATGGGTACGGCTACAACAGCTGGAATGACCCGTGGTATTGGGGCCGCGGCTATGGCGGCTACGGCAACGTCAAGTACAAACAGGTAATCCTTGCCGGTCGTCCGCGCGGCTACACCATCGTTCGTCGGGATGGCAACAACAACGGCACGGTTGCTCGCTCGCCGTTTGGCGGCGGATTTGGCGGCGGATCGATCGGCGGCGGTTCGCGCCCGGCGACCGACTACCGGCCCCGCAGCTTCGACGGCCGCCGGCCGGGCGAAGGCGCTGGGGTTCGGCCCAACGTCGATGGCAGCCCGAGCGCTTCCACGTTCCTTCGTCCAAGGGGTCGCCGGGTAGACGCGCCGGAGAATCGTGGCCCGATCGTCGAGCGGGATCGCGGCCGCGGCGAGCGTGGACCGGTCGACTTCGGCGGTGGCCGAGCCCGCGGTCCGGAGCGGCAGCCCGAGGTGCAGCGGGAACGCCCGCGCGACAACGACCGCCCCCGGGCCAGCCCGCCGCCCCGGAACGACCCACCGCCGCGCAACAATCCTCCCCCGGCGGCCCCGCGGAGTGGCAACAGCGGGGGTGGGGCCAGTCCCCCCCACCGGCCGCACCGGCCATAACGGAAAGCGCCGTGGCCCCTTCCGGCCACGGCGCTTTGGTTTCTGGCGGTCCGGCCTCAGTCCGCCTGGTGCCGCCTGACGTAGTCGAGGCCCCATTCCAGGAGATCAGCACCCCGTAGTCCCATCCGCATGGCAGCCTCGATCGCGGCCTCCTCCGACATCCCTTGCTCGAGCATCAAATGCGGAATCATCGCGCCGCCGACCCGGTTGCCGCTGGCGCAGTGAAACAGCATCGGCCGGCTGCGGTTGTCGCGGACGACGGCGAGAATCCGTTCCAGCGTCGGGTCGTCGAGATTGCCGGCTGTCACCGGGATGTTGACGTACTCCATGCCGAGCCGGGCGAGGAGAGCCGGTTCGTCGAACGGCCGAGGCTCCATCGGGTCTCGAATATCGAGCACGATCGCGACACCGGCCTGTTTCAATGCCTCAAAATTGGTCGGGCTCGGTTGGCCACCGGTGACCAGGTTGAGAAGCGGGGCGGCCGCGTTGGTCACACCGGTCATGGCATCGATCGGGTCGGTCATGCACCAAGAATAGCGCTGCCTTAGCTTACCGGCCATGCTCCGCCTCGCGATCACCCAGTTCCGTCCCCGCAAGGCAGCCTACCGTGAGAATCTGGAACGGTTCGGCCTGTTACTCCGGAATATGACCGTTGGGGAAAAGCCGGATCTGGTGATTCTTCCGGAAACGGCACTGACGGGATACTTCGTCGAAGGCGGCGTCCGCGAACTGGCGCTGCCGGCCGAGCAGTTCTTCGCCGATCTCACCGAACTCCACAACCGTTCCGGCGCGCCGCCGCTCGATGTGGTGGTCGGGTTCTACGAATTGTGGAACACCCGTCTCTACAACAGCGCCCTGGCCGCCCGCCTCGGCGGGGAGGGCGCCGGGATCCGCCACGTTCATCGGAAGATCTTCCTCCCGACCTATGGGGTATTCGACGAGGAGCGGTTCGTCGAATCGGGCCGTTCGGTGCAGGCGTTCGACACCGACTGGGGGCGGGCGGCGGTGATCGTCTGCGAGGATGCCTGGCACTCGCTGGTCCCGGCCATGGCGGCGCTCGATGGGGCGCAGATCGTGATCATTCTGTCCGCCAGTCCCGCGCGCGGCATCCAGCCGACCGACGAGGCCGATGGCCGGCCGGCCAGCACGATCCGTTGGGAACGGACCGCCCAGGCGATCGCCGTGGAGCACGGTGTCTATGTCGTGGTAGCTCACCTGGTGGGGTTCGAAGGCGGAAAGGCGTTTCCGGGTGGATCGGTGATGGTCGATCCATCGGGGACCGTGATTGCGAAGGCGCCGATCTTCGAGGACGCCGTGACCGTCGTCACCGTCGACCTGGACGAGGTCCCCCGGGTTCGTGCCGAAGAGCCGCTCCTGTCGGATCTCGAGACCCATCTTCCCCATCTGCTCGACGCCCTGATGGCCCGCCGGGAAACCGGCAGACTGCCGGGCCCGGCCGAGGCCGCCGGGACCTGGTCCCCGCGGTCGGGCCGAAAGGCGCCACCAGCGCCGCCCCGAGGTGTCGCCGATCCGCTGGCGATCGACCCGGAACTCACCGCGCGCTGGCTGGTCGAGTTTCTCAGGGATGAGGTGACCCGGCGACGGGGCTTTTCCCAGGTGGTGCTGGGGCTCTCGGGCGGAGTGGACAGCGCCCTGGTCGCCTACCTCGCGGCCCGGGCGTTCGGTCCCGAGAACACGGTGGCGGTGCGGATGCCGTACCGGACCTCGAGTCAGGAGAGTCTGAGCCACGCCCAACTGGTGATCGACGCGCTCGGCATCGAAGAGCGCACCATCGACATTTCGGCCGGCGTGGACGGAATCGCCGCGGCCCTGGGAGGACCGCCTCCGGCCCGGCTCGGCAATATCATGGCCCGAATGCGGATGATCACCCTGTTCGACCTCTCCGCGGCCATCGGCTGCATTCCTCTCGGCACCGGCAACAAGACCGAGAGGCTCTTCGGGTACTTTACCTGGCACGCTGACGATTCGCCGCCGGTCAACCCGATCGGCGATCTTTTCAAGACCCAGGTCTGGGCGCTGGCCCGGCATCTCGGTGTGCCGGCCGCGATCGTGGCCAAGGCGCCGACCGCGGATCTCGTCGCCGGCCAGACCGATGAGGGCGACTTCGGGATCAGTTATCCCAAGGCCGACCAGATTCTCCACTGGCTGCTCTCCGGCTATACCGCCGGGGCGATCGAACAACTCGGCTTTTCTCCGGCCGAGATCGCGCTGGTCAAGAAGCGGCTCGACTCGACCCACTGGAAGCGGAAGCTCCCCACGGTGGCGATGCTCTCGCCGACGGCGATCGGGGAGTTCTACCTCAGGCCGGTGGACTATTAGAAAGACCACCATGGCCGATGACCGCCCATCCTCCCACCCGATGTCCTTCTCCCGGGGCGAACTCTCCACGTTCGTGATGCCGCACATGCAGAACGTGCTGGGAGACCTGTTCGGCGGCGACCTGATGGCGCTGGTGGACCAGGCGGCGGCGGTGGCGGCCATTCGTCATGCGGGTGGCCCGGCCGTCACGAAGTCGATCGACCGGCTCGATTTCCACCATTCGATTCCGGTCGGAGCGCTGGTGACTTGCTGCTCCACGGTGGATTACGTCGGCAACAGCTCGATGCTCATCACCGTCGAAGTGTTCTCCGAGCACGTCGCCTCCGGTGAGCGCCGCCGTACTCACACGGCCCATGTCGTCTTCGTGGCGATCGACCGGGACCGGACCCCGCGCCGGGTGCCGCGGCTGGTACCGGGAACCCTGGAGGAGAAGGCCCGGTTCGAGGCGGCCCGGCTTCGCTACGAGACCCGGCGGGCCTGATGGCCGGCGTGGTCACGGCGGTCCTGTCGGGCGGCGGAGTAAAAACCGCCGCGCAACTCGGGGCGTTGGAGGTCCTGGCCGAACACGGCTGTGTGCCGACCCGCTATGTCGGGACGTCGATGGGGGCTGTGGTGGCGGCGGTGCTGGCCGCCGGCCTCTCGCTCGATGAGGCGATCCACCGGCTCGGGTCGATCGGCAAGGAGCGGGTGGCGGCGATCGACCGGACCGCCTTTGTGAAGGGGATCTTCGCCAGGTCGTTCCTCAAGGGCGAGCCGCTGAGAGAGACGTTAGGCAGTCTCCTTCCCGTCCAGCGGTTCGCCGATCTCGTGCTGCCCCTTTCGGTGGTGACCGCCGATCTCGACTCCGGCGACCTGGTGGTGTTCGGAGCCGGGGGAGAGGACGCGCCGCTCGCCGATGCGCTGGCCGCGTCCTGCGCGCTGCCGGTCTTCTATCCGCCAGTGGAGATCGGCGGCCGGCGCCTCGCGGACGGAGGCCTTCGGGCCGTGCTGGCACTCGACGTGGCGGTCGGCTTTCCCGCCGACCGGGTGGTGGCGGTCGACGTGGGCCCCGGGTTTGACTCCGAGCCGTCGCGCGACCGGTCGCTGCCCGCCCTGCTGTCGGCCCACAACGATGCCCAGCACGTGCTCATGGCGTCGAACACCGCGCTGCAGGTCGCACTCTGGCGTGCCACTCCTGGCAGACCCCCGCTCCTCTACCTCCGTCCAAGGGTCCACCGTGGCGAAACGTTCGCCCTCGAGCGGATCGAGGAGTACCGGGAGGAAGGGCGCCGGGCCGCCCGCGAAATGGTGGCAAACGGGTTCTTGACCTGACCCCTCCTGTCACCGATGATTGGTGACCCCCAGCAAGGGCAGACTGTGACAGAATGTCGAATTTTCACCGTTGAAGAAGCCGAGCGGACCCTCCCGCTGGTGAATCGGATTCTCTCCGATCTCCGGATGGAGTACGCCATCTGGCGCGAGGCGATGGCCAGTTACGAGTTGCTGGCCGCCGGGAGCCGAGCCGAATCGGGTGAGACCGCCGAGCTGGTGTCGTCGCGGGTGGCGGTGACCGTGGCCGCCAACCGGATCAGCGACTGTCTGCTCGAGCTCGAATCGATCGGCTGTCTGTTCAAGGGTTTTGACGAAGGGCTGGTGGATTTCTACGCCCTGCGGCACGACCGGCTGGTTCTGCTCTGCTGGAAACTTGGCGAGCATCGCATCACTCACTGGCACGAAGTCGACGCCGGATTCGCCGGCCGGCAACCGATCGACTCGGCCCTTTTCAGCGCGGTCGTCCCTTGAGACATCTCTGGATCTTCATTCACCTGCTCGGTTTCACCCTGTGGCTTGGCGGTGGCCTCTCGTCCATGTTCATCGGGATCGCGGCCCGGCGCGAGCCACGGGAGAATCTCGCGGTGGTCGCCCGGATGCTGGCCACCAACAGCCGGGTCCTCATGCTGCCGGGGAGTCTCGGTACGCTGGTGTCGGGCCTCGTGCTCACGCTGATGGCCTATGGCGGACCCGGATCGTCACTTGCGGTCAGCCACTGGCTGATGACCATGCAGGCATTCGGGCTGATTGGCGCCATCATCACGCTGGTGTTTCTGGTGCCGAACGGGGGCCGCATCGCACAGGTTGATCCGGTGGGGCAGGCGGCGCAGTTCGACCGGATGCGGGCCAAGCAGGCCCGCCTCGGGATGATCAGCGGCCTGTTCGGGATGGCTGCTTTGATCGCGGGCGCGCTCGGCGGCCCTTGAGGGTCCGTCGCCCGGTCGAGCAGGAGCGGGCGACCGGGCACTCGCTGCAGTACGCTTTCCGGGCGGTACAGATCGTCGCGCCAAGTTCCATCACGCCCTGATTGAATGCCCAGGCGTTGGGTCCCGGTACCGGGACCAGCGCCTGAGCCGTTTTCCAGACCTTCTCCAGATCGCGGGCACTCTTGGCAGCCCGGGGGTGAAAGGCCCGGCGGATCACCCGGGCCACGTTGGTGTCCACCGCCGGCTCGGCGGCTTCATAGGCGAAGGTAGCTACCGCGCCCGCGGTGTAGCGGCCCACGCCGGGCAGGGCTCGGAGTTGATCGACGTTCCGCGGGATCACGCCATCCAGTTCGCGGGTGACCGTCCGGGCCAGCAGATGAAGGTTGGCCGCACGGCGGTAGTAGCCGAGTCCCTCCCAGCTTTCCCGGACCATCGCGGGGGTCGCCTGAGCGAGCGACTCGAGGTCGGGATACCGGTCCAGAAACTGGTGATAGAACCCCTCGACCCGGCTCACCTGGGTCTGCTGGAGCATGAATTCCGATACCAGAACGTGGTAGGGATTGCGGGTCCGGCGCCACGGAAGGTCGCGGCCGTGTTTTCGGAACCACGCGATGATCGAGCGGCGGAATGCGCCGAGGGTGGACTTCGACGACATGGGGGGGCAAGATACAGACATGGCCAGTGCTGTGCTCGGGGTTCCGCAGGTGTTGGGCCGGGGTATCCTGGGCGGGCTCGCCCACCTGGGCCGCTTCGCCATGATGTGCGTCGAGATCGGGCGGGGCTTCCGGGATTGGCGAGGCTGGGTCCCCCGGACGATCGCCGAGTTGGCCAACATCGGGCTGGGGAGTCTTCCGATCGTGATCGTGATCGCGGCGTTTGCGGGCGCGGTCACGGCCTTCCAGGCCGGCTACCAGTGGCAGACCAGCTTGCCGGTCTATGTACTCGGTACCCTGATTGTCACCAATATTGTGGTCGAATTGGCGCCGGTACTGGTCGGTCTGGTGCTGGCCGGCCGGATCGGGGCCCGCTACGCGGCCGAGCTCGGAACCATGCGGGTGACCGAGCAGATCGACGCGCTGGAAAGTCTGGGGCGGTCGCCCGCTTCGCACCTCATCATCCCGCGGGTGCTGGCCGGTTTCATCATGGTGCCGATCCTCGCCATCATCGCCGACTTCATCGCAGTCGCGGCCGGGTGGTACGGTGTCAAACAGGTCTTGCAAATCACGGACGAGGATTTTGCCTACGGAGCCCGGGCTTTCTACCGCAATTTCGACGGCTACTACTCGGTCATCAAGGCATTCTTCTTCGGCGGGGCGATTGGGCTGATCTCCTGCTACATGGGTTTCAACACCAAGCAGGGCGCCGAGGGGGTCGGCCGGGCCACGACGGCGGCGGTGGTCGCGAGTTCGGTGGTGATCCTGCTGCTCAACGTCGTGCTCGCGAAGCTGCTCCTCAGCCAATGATCGAGCTTCGCGGCGTCAAGAAGCGGTTCGGCGAGCAGGTGGTGCTCGACGGAGTCGATTTCAGCGTGGCCGACGGCGAAACCGTGGCGCTTATGGGACCATCGGGGACCGGCAAGAGCGTTCTGCTCAAGCACATCAACGGGCTCATCCATCCGGACGCCGGACAGATCCTGGTGGATGGGAAGAACGTTGCCCTCCTCAAACGGGACGAACTGGCGGCGCTCCGAATGTCGATCGGCTACGTCTTCCAGAACGGCGCCCTGTTTGATTCGATGAATGTATACGAGAACGTTCGGCTCGGGATCGTGAACCAGAAACAGTACGCCAGTCAGACGTTCTGCCGGGATCGGGTCGCCGAGTGCCTCCGGCTGGTCAATCTCTCGCTGGACACGATCGAGAAATTCCCGGCCCAGCTGTCGGGCGGGATGCGGAAGCGGGTCGGAATCGCCCGGGCGATTGCGGGAGCGCCCAAGTATCTGCTCTACGATGAGCCGACGTCGGGGCTCGACCCGGTCAATTCCGACATCATCGACCGGCTGGTGCGGCGATTGTCCGACGACCTCGGTGTGACCAGCGTGATGGTGACGCACGACGTGCGGGGCGCGTTCCGGGTGGCGGACCGGGTCGCGCTGTTGAACGAGGGCCGGATCATTTTGCAGGGATCACCCGACGAGTTCAAGGCGTCGAAGGACCCGAAGGTCCAGGCCTTCCTGGAACGGGATTTCGAGACTGACGAAGCGGCCTGACGACTATGGATCTTCATCACAAGCAGGAAGTGACCGTTGGCGTGATGGTGCTGCTCGGCTTCACGGTCTTCGTGGGCGGCACCATGTGGCTCAAAGGCCGCAGCTTCTCGGCAAGCAGCGGCGGCGTCCGGATCCAGTTCGCGGACATCGGGACGCTCAAGAGGGGATCCGCGGTCAAGGTCTCGGGGGTGAGCCTCGGCAAGGTCGAGCAAATCGACTTCGAATCGATGGGAAAGGTTGTGGTGAGGGTGAGCCTGTCGCCCCAGGTCACCCCGAGGATCGACGCCACGGCCAAACTCGCGACGGTCGGGCTGGTGGCCGACGCGGTAATCAGTTTCAATCCGGGCAGT
>JAYUZK010000201.1:0-4392 GCA_043751835.1 Gemmatimonadota bacterium
GATCCCGATGACGAAGCGGAGCGAATCCGCGGCGGTGAATCCCGATGGCAGGACCAGTCGAGTCTCGACCGCGGCCTGCTCGCCGGAAACGTTGGCGGCGGCGCGGGTCTCGGAACGGACGGCCCACCACCGCTGCGTGCCCGAGTGGTAGTCGATCCGCACCCTCGTCGCGCTGTCGGCATCGACGGTCTCCCAATCCACGCTGGCCGGACCGATCTGGGTGCTCGTGAGCCACACGATCACCGCGAGCGCGAGGGCCACCCCCTCTGGTGGCGGCGGGGTGGGTATGGGGAGGAATCCAGGCGCCGGGCGAAAGACGGTAAGCAACGGCAGGAGGCGTCGCAACATGATCCATCCTTGGCGAAAGGTGGGCCGGCCGGCGCGACCGTTCGGGTTACAGGCCGAGGGGGAGTTGGGTCACCGGCGCGAAGCTCCGACGATGATGCGGCGTGGGGCCGAACTCCGCCAGAGCGGCGCGATGGGCCTCGGTACCATACCCCATGTTCGTTGCCCAGTGGTATCGATCGTAGCGGAGGGCGAGACTTGCCATCAGCCGGTCGCGGACGGTCTTGGCGATGATGCCCGCGGCGGCGATCGACGGGCAGAGGGCGTCACCATCGACCAGGGCGTCGTGCTCGAGCCCGATCTCCGGCAGCGGGAGACCGTCCACGAGGACCGACATCGGGCCCACGGAGCAGTTCCGGAGAAGGCGTTCGATAGCGCGGCGCATGGCGAGGGCGGTGGCCCGCCGGATATTGATCCGGTCGATTTCGCGGGCGGAGGCCGCGCCGACCCCAACCACGAGCGCCTTCCGGCGAATCAGGATGGCGGCCCGGTCGCGCTGAGCTTCCGAGAGAGTCTTGCTGTCCCGGATGCCAGTGAGGCGCTTGACATCGACAGGAAAGACAACGGCCGCGGCCACCACTGGACCAGCCAGGGGACCGCGGCCTGCTTCATCGACTCCGATCAGGAGGCGCCCGGAGTTCCAGGCGGCTCGTTCGCGCGTCAGGCGGAGCATGGGTTCCGGTCAGAAGGAGCGAGCAGATGCTCGCCCTCACAGATCCGGAGCGCCGGGTCAGCCCGGGGTCTGGTCGCGCTTTTCGCGGATCCGGGCGCCCTTGCCGCTCAACTTCCGGAGGTAATAAAGCTTGGCCCGGCGAACCCGGCCCCGGCGAACCACTTCAATCGTGGCGATCGACGGACTGTGAAGCGGAAAGATCCGCTCGACGCCGACCGACGCGGAGATCTTCCGGACGGCAAAGGTCTCGTCGATACCGCCGCCCCTGCGGGCGATGCAGACGCCTTCGAACGCCTGGAGGCGCTCCTTTTCACCTTCACGGACCCGCACCATCACCTTGACCGTATCGCCCGCGGCGAACAGCGGGATATCGGTTTTCAAACCCTCACGGGTCAACGTCGACAGATGGACCATGCGAACCTCCCTCTTCGTGTGCTTTTTTCCACGCCGCCCACACCGCGGGGCGGCGTTCGGCCGTCAACCGTTCGGCCTCCTGTTCTCGCCACGCCTCGATTTGGGCGTGGTTCCCGGACCGCAAGACTTCCGGGACAGCCAGCCCCCGGAATTCCGGGGGTCTCGTATAGCTCGGCGGACTCAGCAACCCGTCGTAGAACGAGTCGGAACTTGCCGATTCATGATCACCCAACACCCCCGGCAGCAACCGGACCACCGCGTCGATCAGGCAGAGGGCGGCCGGCTCGCCGCCGGTCAGGATGAAGTCTCCCAGCGAGACCTCCTCCGCCCCGAGGACCTCGACCGCCCGCTGGTCGATATCCTTGTAGTGTCCGCACACGACCGTCAGCTGCGGCTCAAGCGAGAGCCGAACTGCCATCCGGTGATCGAACCGGCGCCCGCGAGCCGACATGACGATCACCCTGCCGGGCTCACCGATCGACTCGACCGCGGCGACCAGCGGCTCCGGCTTCAGCACCATGCCGGCCCCGCCGCCGTAGGGCGTGTCGTCAACGGTTCGATGCCGGTCCGTGGCGAAATCCCGAATCTGGACCAGCTGAAATTCTACCCGCTGTCGCTCCACAGCCCGACCGATGATACTGGCCCCGAGGTACGGCGCGATGGCCTCCGGAAACAGCGTCACCACGTTGATTCGCGACGCTCGGCGATCGTCAGCCATCGATCAGCCCGTCGGGGACCTCCACCACCAGACGCCGTCCCTCGCGGTCAACCCGCTTGACGAATTCCTTGCGGAACGGCAACAGGAACTCGCGCTTCGGGCCCTGCACCTCCAGCATGACGCCGTTCGGGAACTCCTCGACCGCGGTCACCACGCCAAGTCCTTCGGCCGCCTCGGTCTGAACGACGAAGCCTTCCAGCTCGTGCAGATAGACCTCGCCGTCGCCCGGCGGCTGCAGGGAGTCGGCCGGGGCCGACAGCAGCATGTCATGCCAGCCGTCGAGTGCGCCTCGCTCGAGATATCCCTCAAACGCGACCAGCCACTGCCGGTGGTAGCCTCGGCTCCGAGCGATCACCAGTGGGCCGGCCACCGCCTCACCGGATACCTTCCTGAGCCAAACCGACCGTCCCGGGCCGAACACCGTAGCCGGGTCATCGGTCAGCGGAAAAACCGCGCAATCGCCCTTCAGCCCATGCGGCCGGCGCAACCGCCCCACCACCAGGTGGCGGGCGGAGTCCGTCGTCACGCGCCGATGCCAGCCTTCTTGAGCAACGCGCCGACGGTGTCCGAGGGCGTGGCGCCCATGCTGATCCAATGCTTGGCGGCCTCGACGTCGAGCCGGACCTGTTTCGAGTCCTCCGCCCGCGGATCGTAGGTACCGATCACCGCGACAAACCGGCCGTCGCGGGCCTTGTCCTGATCGGCGACCACGATGCGGTAGACTGGAACCTTTTTGCGCCCGACTCGGCGAAGACGAATTCGTGTAGCCATGACCTCTCCCTTACATGCCGGGGAATGACCCTCGTCCGAATGGCAGGCGCATCCCGGGCTTCCCCGCCACCTTCATGAATTTCTGCATCTGCTTGAACTGATTCAGGAACTGGTTCACTTCCTGAACCGTCCGGCCCGAACCCCTGGCCACCCGCAACCGGCGAGAGCCATTCATCAGTTCCGGATCGGCCCGCTCCCCTGGCGTCATCGACAACACCATCGCCTCGAGGTGCTTGAGCCTGTTATCGTCAACGTTGGCAGCCTTGAGCGCCTTCGGATCGACCCCCGGCAGCATGCCCAACACGTTCTTGAGCGGCCCCAACTTCTGCATCTGCTTCATCGCCGTGAGGAAGTCCTGGAGGTCCAGGCCCTTCTTCGACATCGCCTTCCTGGCGAGCTTCTCGGCTTCCTTCTCGTCGATCGCCCCCTGGGCCCTCTCGACCAGACTCAGGATGTCGCCCTGCTGGAGAATCCTGCCGGCCATCCGATCAGGCCGAAACGGCTCCAGCGCGTCGAGCCCCTCGCCGATACCAACGTACTTGATCGACGCGCCCGTCACTCCGTACACCGACAACGCGGCACCGCCGCGGGCATCGCCGTCCATCTTGGTCAGCACGACGCCGGTAACTGCGAGCGCGTCATGGAACCCCTTGGCGATCCGGACCGCATCCTGACCGGTCATGCCATCGGCCACCAGGAGAATCTCGTGGGGCTTGATGGCCGCCTTGAGATCCTTCAGCTCGGTCATCATCTCGTCGTCGATCTGCAATCGGCCGGCGGTATCGATGATGACGGTCCGGGCCCGCGCCTTCAGCGCCGCCTCGATGCCGCGTTTGACGATGCCCGCGACGTCGGTCCGGCCCGGCTCCCCGTGGAAGCCTACATCCGCCTGCCTGGCCAGCGCGGCCAACTGTTCGACCGCGGCCGGACGGTAGACATCGGCGGCCACGAGGAACGGGGCCTTCTGTTCGAGCTTCAGGCGCTTGGCCAGCTTACCGGCCGTCGTCGTCTTGCCGGAACCCTGGAGGCCGACCATCAGCACGATGGTGGGCGGCACCGAGGCGAAGGCAATCGGCGCCTGCTTCTCGCCGAGCATCGCCACCAGTTCGTCATAGACAACTTTGACGAGCTGCTGACCCGGCTTGACGCCCTTCAGCTGGGCGATGCCAACCGCTTTTTCCTGAACCCGCTCGAGGAACTGACGGGTCAACTCGAAGCTCACATCGGCTTCGAGCAGGACCCGGCGAATTTCCCTCAAGCCTTCCTTGACGGCCTCTTCGCTGAGGACGCCCCTGCCGGCCAGGCGTTTCAGAGCGTCGGTCAGCTTTGACGACAGGTCGTCGAACATAAGCCATGGAAGATAGCCAACTTACGAGGCTCCCTCAAGGGGGGAACCGGGGGCGCGGGGTGAAGGGGGCGAGCGGATGCTCGCCCATTGGCCGGATCATATCTTTGTGGCATGGAGACACGG
>JAYUZK010000202.1:0-3711 GCA_043751835.1 Gemmatimonadota bacterium
GGCCTGTGCAGGCCCCGGCCGCCACCAGGATCTCGTCGCCTTCGATCACCCCGGCGGTGGTCTCGATCCCCCGGGCCTGATCGCCCGAGCGAACGGCGCCCTGGACGGTGACCCCGGTCCTGATCTCGACCCCCGCGGCCGCGAGCGCCTTGACGTAGCCGGCGGACAGCGTCTCCGGCCGGACATGGAGCTCCTCCTTCACATGAAACCCGCTGGTCACCCAGCCTGATACGGCGGGCTCGAGCGTCTGGATCTGGGCCGCGCCTAACGGCTCCGGCACCGCGTAGCCGTAGTCCCGGTAGTAATCGAACTCTTGGAGCACCTTCTCCATGTATGCCTGATCGGTGAAGGCGAACACAAGTCCCTGACGATAGAGATCGAACGGCACGCCGTCCTTTTCCAGCCGGTCGAACGCCGCCAAGGTGCCGCGGTTGAGACTCGCGACCGCATGGAGGCCCTTCAGGAAATCGGTCTGATTGCAGTAGCGCCAGAACCGCCACAACCACCGAGCCAGGTGCGGCACCGCCGCCGGCGAGATGTAGAGCGGGCTGTCCGGATTCAGCATCCACTTCATCGAGGTCCAGGTGAGGCCGGGAGCCGGAAGCGGCGCCGAAATCGACGGCGTGATCCAGCCGGCATTCCCCTTGGACGCCCCCTCCCCTGGCTGGCCCTGATCGACCACGATCACCTCGCGGCCACGCTTCTGGAGCGAATACGCCGCCGCAAGCCCGATCACGCCGGCTCCCACCACGATCGTTCGTTTCATCGACTCACCGCCGGTTCATTTGAGTTCGCCGGACTTGGCCGACTCGTGCACCGCCACGATCCGCCACCGTCCGTCTTCAATCGCCAATACCTCGGTCCGGGCCAGATTCTCCGTCCACTGTTTGCCGCTGGTATCGACCTTCACGCACCCGAGGGTGGCCGTTACCGCGGCAGCGCTCCGGCTCACCGGGGCCCTGCGGCGGCCACGATGGCGTCCCAGTCGCCGATCGCGCCATCGCCGACGTAGGCGGCATGGTTACCGTAGAACGCCAGCACCGAGTCCGGGTTCCGGTCCCGCATCACTCGGAGCATTCGCGCCGACTCGCGCCGGATGGTATCGCCAACCGGGTTCCGGGTCTCAACGCCCAGTTCCGTCAGCGGCCGGTCTCATCGGCCCAGCTTCCGCCCGAAGAACTCGGCCGTGGCGTGATAGACCCGGGTCCAGTTTGACCAAGTGAGGAAGTCGTGCACTTCGTCCGGCAGCACCAGTTGCTCCGGCTCCAGCCCCCGCTTCCGCAGCGCCGCAATCAGCCGGACCGACTCATTGAAATTGACGTTCCGATCGTCGTCTCCATGGATCAGCAACACCGGCGACTTCCAGGTATCCACCCAGCGGAGCGGCGAGGACTCGAACGCGAGGCGCCCGGCCTCGGGCTTCTCGAGCGGATTGTAGCTCGGATCGAAGTTCTGGATGCCTGAGTTCCAGTCATGGACCCCGTGGAGGTCCACCCCGGCCGCAAACAGATCCGACGACTTCGCCAGGCCCATGGCCGTCAGATAGCCACCGTAGGATCCGCCCCAGAGCCCGATCCGCGCCCCATCCACATCGGCCCGCCCGCGGAGGTACCCGCCGGCCCCGTTCACATCGTTGTATTCGGTGGCCCCGGTGGCGCCGTAGTTCATCGCTTCCCGGAACTCCATCCCGTAGCCGATCCCGCTCCGGTAGTTCACCGACAGCACCACATAGCCCTGATTGGCCAGCCACTGGTTCATGGCATAGGTGCCGTGGTAGTAGAACATGTAGTGGAAGCCGAGCAGCATCTGACGACGCGACCCCCCGTGGAAGAACGCGATCGCCGGCCGCTTCTCGCCGGGCTTGAGGTCCGCCGGCAGGAAGAGCTGGCCGTGAATCGGGAGCCCGTCGGCGGACGAGAAGATCACTTGCTGCGGCTCCACCAGGCGATCGGCCGGGTAGTCGGCCGGCATCGTCTCGGGCGCGAGGGCCCGGATCTTCCCGTCCACCATCACCGCGGCATGCGAGGGATGGCGGGCATCGGCGACGAGCAGCGCCATGCCTCCGGTAACCGGACGCGGCGACCACTCGATCCCCGCCCCGCTCGTCATGGCCGTTGGCGCGCCGCCCGCGACGCTCACCCGGTAGATGTGGCGACGGTCGATATCGCCGATGTTGGTGTTGTAGAGAATCGATTGACGGTCGGCCGAGAGCCCGAGATACTCGACCTCGCCCTCACCCGGAGTGAGCCTGGTGACAGCTCCGCCGGTTGCGGGAATCGAGTACAGATGGGCCCAGCCGTCCTTCTCCCACGAGAACGCCAGCCGGTCTCCCGCTCCCCACATCAGGCTCGGTCCCACCAACCCATGGGGCACGCTGCCTCGACCTCGATCGGCCTCCCAGACCCGATGCGCCTCGCCGGTCGCGGCATTGGCGACCCAGATCGACCATGGCTCAGCCTCCCGGTAGGCTCCGAAGAGCGGCGGCGAGAATCCCGCGGGAACCCGCACGAACGCAATCTTCGACCCGTCGGGCGACCACGCCGGCGACACATCCCGATCGAAGCTCGGCCCGAGCCAGATGACCTTCTTGGCTGAGAGGTCGTACACGCCGACGAACGCGTGATCCCCCCGGTTGCTCGAGAACGCGAGCCGCCCTCCATCGGGCGCCCAGGCCAGATCGCCGGCCGAACCCCGAGCCTTGAACAGCTGCTTGGCCTCACCCGGCGCGGACACCGGTGCCGACCAGACCTGGCCGCCCTTGCCGAACGCCACCCAGTCACTCTTCGGCGACACTTCGGCTCCGGTTGCGTTGGCTACCTTCACCGGGGCGCCACCAGCCACCGCGACCCGCCAGAGCGCTTCTTCCTGGCCGTTGGGGTCGCTGGTTGGATTGGGGGTCTCACCCCGGTGGTTAGGCGCCCCGCCCCGGACGTAGAACACCATCTTCCCGTCCGGCGAGACGGTGGCCTCCTCGATTTCCTGACCATCGTCCTGGGTGTAGGCGGTGAGCTGCCGGCCCCGAAAGTCGGGCGCGGTGGCCGCCCAGACGTTCCGCACCCCCTTGGTACTGTGGACCCAGGCTATCGTCCCGCCGCCCGTCGTGAGGGCCTGCGCAAACGGCGCGCTGGTAACCTGCTCGATTCCGAAGCTCCGCCCCTGCGCCGCGGCTTCACCGGCGCCGAGTACCGACCAGACGCCAAGAACGATCCGCATTCCGATTCGCATCGCCACTCCCGGTTGCACTTCACCCGATCAGGGGCCACTATTGCCCGATCACCACTCACTCCGGCTCCCAATGACCAATACTGATTCCCGCCATCCAGGGCGATTGATGCTGCTGCTGTCCCTGGTCAGCCTGGTGGGCTACGCCCTCCGTGCGAACATCACGATCGCCCAGGAGACCATGGCGCCCGAACTCGGGCTCACCATGGCCAACATGGGCACGATCAGCGCCTGGGGCTTCCAGCTGGCCTACGCCCTGTTCCAGCTCCCGGTCGGCATTCTCGGCGATCGGATTGGCGCCCGCATCGTCATCGGCCTCGCCGTCGCCGGCTGGGGCGTTGCCTCGTTTGCTTCCGGCCTGGTTGGCGTCGGCAGCGCCGCCTTCCTCACCCTCTTTGCCGCTCGGGCCCTCCTCGGCGTGACCCAGGCGGCCACCTACCCGGTTGGCTCGATGGCCATCAGCCAAGCCATTCCGCCGACCCGCCGCGC
>JAYUZK010000203.1:0-7975 GCA_043751835.1 Gemmatimonadota bacterium
TCGGTCCCGTTCCGGGTCCGGTGAATCAGGCCCCCATCGGGATTTTTGATTCCGGGCTGGGCGGCCTCACCGTCGCCCGGGCGATCTATCAGGCGCTGCCGTTCGATTCGACTGTCTATTTTGGCGATACGGCGAGGGTGCCTTACGGTCCGAAGTCGCCCGCTACCGTCCGCCGCTACAGCCTCGAGATCACCGACTGGCTGGTCCGCCAGGGCGTCAAGGCCATCGTCGTGGCCTGCAACACCAGCACCGCGCACGCCCTCGAAGCGCTCCAGGCGGCCACGACGGTGCCGGTGATCGGCGTCATCGGGCCGGGGGCCCGGGCCGCCGTGCGCGCCACCAGCGGCCATCGTCCGATCGGGGTGATCGGGACCGCCGGAACGGTGCAAAGCCGGGCGTACGATCGGGCGATCAAAGCGGTGGCGCCTGACGTCGAGGTGGTTGCGACAGCGTGCCCGTTGTTCGTGCCGCTGGTGGAGGAGGGCTGGTTCGATCACGAGGCGACCCGGCTGGTCGCGGAGGAGTATCTGGCGCCGCTGCTCGCCCGCGAAATCGGGACGCTGGTCCTGGGATGCACTCACTACCCGTTGCTCAAACCGTTGCTTGGCCGGGTGGCCGGCCCGGCGGTGACGCTGATCGACAGCGCCGAGGAGACCAGTCTCGAACTGAAGCAACTCCTCGCCGAACGGGATCTGCTGGCGCCGCCGAACGGGGGCGACCGGATTTTTCATCGGTTTGCGGTGAGCGACGACCCGGAGCGGTTCCGGACGGTTGGCTCACGGTTCCTCGGGGAGCGACTCGCGGCCGCCGAGGTGGTGGCGCTCGGCGGGCACTAGCCGCCGAACTGCCTCAGTTCCACGGCGTCGGCGGTGGCGAGCGCGAACCGCTGGCCGTCGATCCAGGCGCCCGGATTGAGGTAACGCCGTCCTGGAAACGGCTCGGCCACCACGGGGCGATGGGTGTGAGACATCACCAGAAGCCCGATCGAAGGATCGGCGGCGAGGCGGCTCGAGGCCCAGGCCTCCTGCCGGGTGCCGGCGCGGTCGAGTACGGCGACGTCGCGGGTCGAGTCCGCGAGGCGGCCGCTCATCCTGTTCACCAGGGCGATGCCGAAATCGGGATGGAGCAGCCGATAGAGCCAGCTCGTGGCTGGATGGCGGGTGATCCGGTTCATCACCCGCGCCGAGCGGTGTTCGTCCGCGATGCCGTCGCCGTGGAGCGCGACCACGTCCCGTCCCGCCGCTCGGAATCGGACCTCATCGGGCTCGTACCGGATGCCGGCGTCGTCGCGCCAGAACGAGCCGCCCCATCGGTCGTGGTTGCCCCCGGTCATCACGACCGGAAAACGGCGCGCCAGCGTCGTGAGCGCAGCGGCGGCCCGGAAGCCGACCCGTGGAATCACCCGGCGGTAGGAGAACCAGAAGTCAAAGAGATCCCCGTTGATGAGCAGGGCGTCGCCCAGGTCGGGCACCTGGTCGAGGAACGCGAGAAATCGGTCGTCACTCCGGGCGGGTGCCGCCCCAAGGTGCGCGTCGGACACCACGACCAGACGATTGCCGAGCATGGCCGAAGAATAGGACGATGGAGGAACGCATGGAAGCGAGCCACGACATTTCTTCGATCGAACTTCGCGTCAACTATAGCGAAACCGATCAGATGGGGGTGGTCTACCACGCCCGGTATCTGGTCTGGTGCGACATGGCTCGAACCGAGCATCTCCGCCGGACCGGGATGAGCTACGCCGAGCTCGAGCGGCAGGGGGTGCGTCTGGCGGTGGGCGAGGCCCGGATTCGGTATCGGCAACCGGCGAAATACGACGACCTGATCCGGGTTCGCTGCTGGGTTCGGGATCTTGCCTCGCGGCGGATCATCTTCGGCTATGCCATCGAGCATGCCGAATCCGGCCGTCTGCTCGCCACGGCGGAAACGAGCCTGATGGTGCTCGACCAGGACTTCAACTGGTCCCGGTTTCCGGCCAACGTCGCCGAGCGCCTCCCCGTGTCGCCGGACCCCGTCAGGATCTGAGGTGTCGCAATGACAAAGCCATCGCCCGCCGCTATCATGCACCCATGAATCGTCGGTTCCTTCCCGTGGCAGTGGCCACCGCCGCCGCTTGCGGCGGAGGGACGGGCATCGCGATGCCGGCGCCGGTGGCCTTTGCGCCGGGATCTCCCGACAGCGCCGTCGCCTGGGCCCGTGCCACCGTGCCGTTCGAATCCCGCGAGATCCGGTTCCGCTGGCAGTTCCGGGACGATCAGGGCGCGGCGGGCGGCCGGGGCCGGATCCGCCTCGCGCTCCCGGATTCGCTGCGGCTCGATGTTCAGGGCCCGCTCGGATCCGGCCGGGCGTCGGCGTTCGTGAGCGGCGATACTGCGATATGGGCCCAGCCCGAGAATGACGTCAAGCGGCTGGTTCCCAACTACCCTCTGTTCTGGGCACTCCTTGGCGTCGTCCGTCGGCCAGCCGGCGAGCCGGCGACGTTCCGGTACGCCGACCCTAACGTCACCGCCTGGCGGTTCCAGTCCGGCGCGGATACGGTGGACTATTTTTGGACCGGCAGGCCGAACCGTCTGGTGGCGGACGTGCGCCAGGCCGGCAAGCGGGTCGGGCTCGTCGAGACCGTCTTCGGACCCGACGGCCGGCCCGCCACGGCCCGGCTGATCGTGCCAAGCGCCCCGGCCCGTCTCGACATTACCTTTTCGTCCAACCTGAAAGCCAAGCCTTTTGCGCCTGATACGTGGACTCCTCCCGAGCCTTAGTCTGGCTCTGACGGGCTGCTTCATCTATGGTTTCGGCGGTGGAACAGGGTTTCCGTCGACGATCAAGACCGTGGCGGTCATCCCGTTCGAGAACCTGACCGCGGAGCCCGCGCTCACCAATGAGATCAATCGCGCGGTGCGGGAGGCGGTGCAGGGACGGCTGGGTCTTCGGCCTGCGGGGGAGGCCACCGCCGACGCCATCGTGAAGGGCACCATCCAGCGTTACGAACCCGACATTCCGGTCGCCTTCGGCGGAGGCCAGAATCAGAATGTCCAGGTCAGCCGCCGGAAGCTCCAAATCTCCATCAACGTGCAGATCTTCGATCAGAAGAACAACAAGATTCTGTGGGAACGGATCGGCCTCGCCGTCGAGGGCGACTATGCCTCGACGGAAAGCGAGGGCCGGAAGAAGGCCATCGAACGCCTCATCACCGAAATCGTGGACGGAGCCCAATCCCAATGGTAGCTGCGCCGCGTCGGACCCGGGGAGTCAGCACCCTCGGATGCCTGGTCTCGCTCGTCGTGACCGGGGTCGTTCTGTACTACGGCAATCGGGTCGGAAGGGTGTGGTGGCGCTATCTCGAACTCAAGGACCGGATGGGGCAAGCGGCCCGGTTCGCCGGGAGCCACACCGATCCGGAGATCCTCCGGGAACTCCAGGGCGATGTCGCCGAGATCGGCGCGCCAGCCGAGGCGGCACAGTTCCGGATTGTTCGGATCGAGGTTCCGCGGGCGATTACCATCTCGACCTCCTACTCGGAGCTGATCGACGTTCCCTTGGTGCGCCGGACGATCCGGCTCAACCTCTCGGTCAATCAGCGGCTGTGACGCCTTCGCGGTTCCCGTCGTCGGCGGCGAAGATCGTTCCGCTGGCCGACGCGCTGGCCTGGCGGCGGCGGGCAGCGGGCCCGGTTGTCTTCACCAACGGCGTCTTCGATCTGCTCCATGCCGGGCACGTCGCCTATCTCGAGGCCGCTCGGGCCCTGGGAGGGACGCTCGTGGTCGGACTCAACTCCGATGCCTCGGTCCGGTTGCTGGCTAAGGGCGCCGGCCGGCCGTTCGTGCCGGAAGGCGAGCGGGCTCGAGTCCTCGCCGGACTTGGCGCGGTTGACTGCGTGGTGTTCTTCGACGAACCCACGCCGCTTTCCCTGATCGAAGCACTGGCTCCAGACGTGCTGGCCAAGGGGGCCGACTACACCCGCGACACCGTGGTCGGGGCGGACATCGTCGAGGCGCGGGGCGGGACAGTTGCGCTGATTCCCCTCGTGCCCCACCAATCCACCACTTCACTTGCGGAGCGAATTCGTGGCTCGCGTTGATGGACGTACCTCCGACCAACTCCGACCAGTTGTTCTGGAGCGAGGAGCCAACCCCTACGCGGAAGGGTCCTGCCTCGTCCGGTTTGGCGGCACCCTGGTGCATTGCACCGCCTCGGTGGAACAGGGTGTTCCCCCGTTCAAGAAGGGCTCCGGGCTCGGTTGGGTCACCGCCGAGTACGCGATGCTTCCCCGGGCCACGCTCGAGCGGAGTGGCCGGGAGCGCAACGGGCCCGGCGGCCGGAGCCAGGAGATCCAGCGCCTGATCGGCCGCTCGCTCCGGGCGGCGGTTGGCCGGTGGGACTTCGGTGAGTACACCGTCAAGATCGACTGCGACGTACTCCAAGCCGATGGGGGGACCCGGACTGCCAGCATCACCGGCGGCTGCGTGGCGCTGGTGGACGCGTTCGAGTGGCTGGCCGGTCGGACCAAGCAGTCCTCGCCGTTCGGTCAGCTGGTCGCGGCCGTGTCGGTCGGCCTGGTGGGCGACGAAGTGATGCTCGACCTGGCCTACACGGAAGACAAGGATGCCGGGGTGGACGCCAACATCGTGATGCGGGCCCCGAACGATTTCGTCGAGATCCAGGGAACGGGGGAAAACGGCACTTTCACCCGGCCCCAGTTCGATGCCATCGTCACATCGGCGGAGCGGGGCATCGCCACGCTCTTCGAGGCGCAGCGAAAGGTGCTCGGCTGGTGAGGCTGCTCGTCGCCACTCGGAGCGTTGGGAAGCAGCGGGAGGTCCGCCGCCTGCTTTCCGGCGTGCCGTTCGAGGTGTGGTTTCCCGACGATGCCGGGGCGGCGGAATCGACCGGCGAAGATGCCCTCGAACTCCACGACTCGTTCGAGGCCAACGCCCGGGCCAAGGCCGAGTATTTCTGCAAGAAGACCGGGCTTCCAACCGTGGCCGACGACAGCGGCCTCGAGGTCTTCAGTCTTGGCGGCGAGCCCGGCGTTCGATCGAAACGCTGGGCGCTGGCCTCCGGTACCCCCGAAGCGATCGATGCCGCCAATAACGCGCTCCTCGTTCGGCGTCTGGCCGGCGCGTCCGACGCGCGCCGCCGGGCTCGCTATCGCTGCCTCCTGGTGCTGGTCCGGAAGCCCGGAGGAATCTCCGAGACCTTCGACGGCGCGACCGCCGGGCTGATGCTTCCCGAGCCGCGCGGCACCAACGGCTTCGGATACGATCCGTATTTTCTGAGCGATGACCTCGGCCGCACCTTCGGCGAGGCGTCCGATGCCGACAAGGATGCCGTCAGCCACCGGGGCGGGGCCTTCCGCGCCCTGCTTGACGCGCTTGCGGCTCGCCCACTCTGAACCTCAAGACCAGAACCCATGCCGATCATTCCGCAGAATCGCCTGAGACAGCAACTTGCCGAGGGCAAGACCGTGATCGGCACGATGGTAGCCGAGATCCGTCAGCCCGCCGTGATCCAGTGTCTCGTCAACTCCGGCTTTGATTGGGTCATCATCGACAACGAACACGGCGTCTTCAGCACCGAGACGGTCGCCGAGCTGAGCCGGGCCGCCCGATCGATCGGGCTTACGCCGATCGTCCGGGTGCCGGCGCTCACCTATGAGTTGATCAGCCAGTCCCTGGACGGCGGCGCGCAGGGTGTCATGCTGCCCAGGATTACGGCGCCCGAGCAGGTCCGGGACGCGATTGCCGTGGTGAAGTATCCGCCGATGGGCCGGCGGGGTAGCGCCATGGGAAGGGGCCACACAGAGTTCAAGGGGGGCGACGTCGTTCAGATGATGGCCGAGTCGAATCGGGAAACCTTTGTGATCGTCCAGATCGAGACCCGCGAAGCGGTGGAGCGGATCGACGAGATTGTCTCGGTGCCGGGCGTCGACGCCGCCCTGATCGGGCCTAACGATCTGTCGATCGGACTTGGCGTTGCCGGCAAGATGCGGGACCCGGTGCTGGTCGGCGCGATCGATGCGATGATGGCGGCTTGCGCCAGGCACGGCGTCTACCCGGCGATCCACACCAACGACGTCGCCCTGACTGCGGAGTGGGCCCGCAAAGGCATGCGCCTGGTCAGCATCTCGAGCGACCTCGGCTTCCTCCAGAAAGCCGCCAAGGAAGCCGCCGACGCCATCCGCGCCGGCGGCCCCCCGCCGCCCCCGCTCCCGTAAAGGCGAGCATCCGCTCGCCCCTCACCGCACCCGAACCCCCAACGAATCCCCGCCCGACCCCCAGATCGTCACTTTCCCCCGCTGAGTTCGGAAGATGAACCGCTTCCCCGCGTGCTTCACCAGATCGTCCACGATGGCAAAGGTCGAGTCGTTCACCGGCACCAGGACCGCCTCCCCCCCCTCATGATCGGTGAACAGCGAATCCGCCCGCCGGTACACTTTGGTATCCCCGACCCGCGTGTCATAGGCGCCGACCCAGAGGCCTAACGCTGCCGGCGTGATCTTCGCCGCCACGGGAGCCGGCGGCGCGATCCAGCTCGCGGTCGGGAGGGTATCAACCGGCCCTCCCGCCAGCAGCTTGAGCACGTTGGCCGCAACCGGAAGAATCCCATAGTCCTCCCGGTTGAAGGCAAACGCGACCGCGACCTTCTGCTCCGGCAGCATGATCCAGAGTGACACCATCGTGCCGACCGATCCCGCCTTCTTCACCGTCAGCGCCCCGAACGCCGAATCCACTTCCCAGCCCAGGCCATACCTGGTCGGTCCGCCGAGTTCGCTCTCCGCCTCCGCTTGCGCCCGGATGGCTTCCGCGATGAGCTCCGGTGTCAGGAACTGAGATCCCGATACGGTCTTCCCGCCGTTCATCATGGCCACCAGCAGCCGGCCCATGTCACGGGCGCTGGACACCGTCATGCCCGAGGGTCCGTAGCCCCGGTGGAGCGAGGCTGGATAGGGCTGGTTCCGGACCTTGTAGCCGGCTTCGTAGCCCGTCACCAGGCCGTCCACCTTCCAGAACTCCAGCGTGGTCTGGGTCATCCCGAGCGGTTCGAAGACTTCCCGCCGCATGAATGCCTCGACCGGCTCACTGGCCACCCGCTGGATCAGATACCCGGCGATCAGCCAGCCCCGGTTGGAGTACAGGTAACTCGTGCCGGGAGCGAACACGAGCGGCAGCGCGGCGGACTCCCGCGCGATCGTCTCGACCGCGCCATCGTCCTGAACGGCGGGGCGCGCGTGCGCGGGCCCGGAGAACCCGGCGGCGATGCCGGATCGGTTGTTCAGCAGCTGCCGCACCGTGATGGTCGCGCCCCGCGGGTCCGTGAACTTGAGCTCCGGCGTGTACCGGGCGAGGGGCGAGTCGAGGGCGACCTTGCCCAGCTGGACCAGCCGCAGCACGCCGAGGGCGGTGAGCGGCTTGGACGTGGATCCGATCACCGTCGGGGTGGTGTCCGTCATCGCTCGGCCCGACGCGAGGTCGGCTTTACCGAAGCCCTTGGAGTAGACCACCTGATTGCCCCTGACCACGACGAGGGTGGCCGCCGGCATTTCCCGCTTGGCGAGCGCGTCGGCCATCGCGGCGTCGAGCTTGGCGTCCAGCGAATTGTCCGGCGCCTTGGGCACCGGCTTGGCGCAAGAGGCGATGATGAGGAATGGGAGCACGGTGGAAGGCGATCGGCGAATCATGCGAACAACCCCTTGAGAGCCGTAACCACGTTGTCGGCAAGATCGAAATTCACCAGGGTGTGGATCACGATCGTCACGTACAGCGCCGGGCAGGAGATGGAGCCCGATTACTTTCCACCGGTCGGCCGGGGTCCGTGCCTGGGAGGACTCGACCCATCGGTCGTAGCTCGGATCGGGCCTGATGAGGACCGATCGGGCAGTCTGGGCCAAGTGCATCCGAAGCACTCCGGCGCGAACGGAAACTCAGAAACCAACACTTGTTATATTGAACGTAACAAGCGTTGTGTTTGTGTCAAC
>JAYUZK010000204.1:0-4131 GCA_043751835.1 Gemmatimonadota bacterium
GTTGGCGCACCACGGAGACGAGGGCCACCGATACCGCCGTCGCGTTGCCATCGGTCACCTTGATCGCGATGCCGAGGCCATGGCTCGGAATCGCCGCGCGGTAGACCCCGTCCGCGCCGACCTTGGCGAAGATCCCGCCGGGCCAGAGCCGCATCAGGTCAGTGCAGAGCCGCCCGGTCCCGGCGATCAGATCGGGGCGGGCGGTGATGGCGCCCCAGAGCCGGCGCATGTAAACGTCCGGGTCGGTCCCGAGCCGGGCATAGGCGCGCGCCATCGCATCGAGCGGAAGCCCGAAACAGACCGTGGTACAGCCGTCCACCGCCTGGGTCACCTGCTCCGGCCGAAGCGCGGTCCACCGGCAGATCTCGGCGAGGAGCCGCTCCTGGGTCGGATGCCCGGTCCGATGATAGTGCTCGAGCGGCCAGGCATGATGCTGGGTGAGCGCCACCATCCCGGTGTGCTTGCCGGAGCAGTTGCTCCACCGCGGCGTCATGGTGATCCCCTCGCGCACCACCCGCCGGGCCACCTCGGGGCTCAACGGTGGATGCGCCCCGCACGCCAGCTGCGCCTCGGTGACGCCGGTCTTCGCCATGAAGCGATCCACCGCGGCGAGGTGGAACGGCTCGCTCGAGTGGGACGAGGTCGCGATCGCGAGATCTTCATCGTCGAGACCGAACCGCTCGGTCGCGCCGTCCCGCAACAGCGGCAGCGTCTGGAACGGCTTGGCCGCCGACCGCCAGAAGGTGACCAGGCCCGGGTTCCCGGCCGAGGCCACCAACGTGCCGCCGGCATCGACCACCGCGACCGATACGTCGTGGGCCGATTCCACCAGCGATCCGCGGGTTGCTTCGATTCGAAATGGGTTCATGCCGGGGGAAACATAGCGCCGTCCCCCGTTACATTCCGCCCCGTGCGTCGCCTTCTCATTCTCTCCATGTTCGTCGCGGCGCCGCTCGCGGCTCAGGGCTCCCCCTACCTCCCGCTTGACCACCCGCTCCTGCCGCTGGCCGAGTATCTCATCGCCCGGGGCGACCTGACCGATCCGTCGCCCATGATCCGGCCGTTCCGCCGGGCCGACCTGATCCGCGCCATCGACCGGGCCGCGCTCGATTCCACCACTCCGAGCGGTCGGCTCGCGGCCCGGCTTCGAGCCGTGCTGGCCGACCCGCCCGGAACCAATTGGTTCCGGGCGGCACCCGCCGCCGGCGTGGACGCATTCACCCGAGCCCGGCGGGACCTCCTTCGCCCCGCCGGGGCCGGTGGCGTTCGGCCGTATGTCGAGGTGGCGGTGGAAGGCCGGTTCGGTCCCCTCGTGGTCGCCAGCCGCCCAATCATGGAGAACCGTCTCAAGCTCGACCCCGACTGGTCCGGCGCCTCCGTCCAGCAGACCAAGCACCTGGCCTACCGCTTCACCGACGCCTACCTCGCGGCCCAGTGGCGCCACACCAGGCTCTTCGTCGGCCGGATGGACCGGAACTGGGGCCCCGCCGGATCGTTAGGCGTCGGACTGGCCAACGCGGGCTATCCCCGGACCGACGTCGCCATCGATGTCGTCTTCGACCGGCTCCAGATCAACCTCCTCGGCACCGAACTGACCGGCATGACCGGGGCAACCGGCAAGGTCGAACATCGCTACTTCATGGCCCATCGCCTCAACGCAAGGGTCACCCGCCGTCTCGACCTTGCGGTCTGGGAAACCGGCGTTCTCGCCAGGGTGCAGAACCCGTTCATCATCTTTTCGTTCCCGGCCCAGCAGGGACTCCCCGATGATCGCAACTCCGCCATCGGCGGCGATCTGACCTGGCGACCGGGACGGTCGCTCCGGATCGAGGCGCAGGGCGTGATCGACGACATGTGGCGGCGGAAGGCCGACCCCGTCACCGGGGAGCCGGCCCACCCTGGTCGCTGGGCGGGAACGTTGGTCGCCTCGGGCGCCGCGGGGCGCTCGATGGGCTGGCGGGCCCGGCTGGCCGTGGTCAGCAGCCTGGCCTACCGAACGGGGGATTCGACCCAGAACTTTGTCGATCGGGGAGTCGGGATCGGCCCGCAGTTCCCCGACCACTGGCTCCTCCAGGCGGGGCTGACCATTCCGGCGGGGGACCGGTGGGCGTTCGAGCCGGACCTGACGGTGCTGCGGCAAGGTGAAGGCCGGCTCGACCAGCCATTCCCGTCGGGCGCCGCCCTCACCGCCACGCCCGAGCTCCTCACCGGCACCATCGCCACCACCGTGCGGGTGGGCGGCGCCGTGTCGGGCCAGACCGGCCCCTTCCGGCTGGCACTGCAAGGCGGCTTTTTTCACACGACCAACGCCGGCCACCTGACCGGCAACACTCGCGACCGCGTCGAAGCCCGGGTCCGGCTGACCCTCGGCTTTTCGGCGCATGGAGCCCTCGATGACCGCTGAATCGCTGGTCCCGCCCAGCCGGGACCGGGTGACGGCGCTGCTGGAGCGGATGGCCGGCCGCCGAGTCGTGGTGATCGGCGACGTCATGCTTGACCGCTACCTGATCGGCGACACCGACCGGCTCTCCCCCGAAGCGCCCGTGCCGGTCGTGTCGGTCCAAACCAGCCGGTCAGCGTTAGGCGGAGCCGCCAACGTCGCCGCCAATGTCGCCGCCCTCGGCGCGCACCCCCTCCTGGCCGGCGTCGTGGGCGACGACGAACACGCCGGAATCATCCGGGCCGAACTGCTGGCCAAGCGGCTCGACGACCGCTACCTGGTCGTGGTGGCGGATCGGCCCACGACCACCAAGACCCGCGTCATCGCCCGGGGGCAGCAGGTGGTCCGGATCGACGAGGAACTCGACACCCCGCTCGACTCCAACGATGCCGCCCGCCTCTGGGCGGCGATCGATGCCATGCTGGCCTCAGCCGACGCGCTGGTCCTCGAAGACTACAACAAGGGCGCGCTCGGCCCCGCCCTGATCCGCGACGCGGTGGCCGCGGCCCGCCGCCGCGGCATGCCGGTGGTGGTCGACCCCAAGTACCGCCATTTCTTCGAGTACCGCGGCGTGAGCGTGTTCAAGCCGAACCGGCGCGAGCTCGAGGCGGCGCTGGGCGCCGGCGTGGATTTCAGCCGCGATCCCCATGCCCTTGTGGCCGCGCGCGAACGGCTCGGCGTGGACAATCTCCTGGTCACCCTCGGAAGCGAAGGCATGGCGCTGGTGACGCACGACGGGAAGCGACTCACGGTTCCGAGCCGGGCGCGGGATGTGTTCGATGTGTCAGGCGCGGGTGACACCGTGACGGCATGGGTGGCCACGGCTCTTGCGGCGGGAGCGTCGGTGCCGGAGGCGGCCTACCTCGCCAACTACGCGGCCGGACTCGAAGTGGCCAAGGCCGGTGTGGCCACCGTGTTACCGGCCGAGGTCATGGCCCTCTACGACGAAGAACACGACGCCATCGGCCGCTTTCGTCGCGGCGGGGCGATCTAGCCATGGGCGGTGAGGGGATCGAACCCCCGATCTCTGGTATGTGAGCCGTAACTGCCGCGCGGGCTGGCAACGGGTGACGCTGAATTGACGACGGCTTAGCGAATCCGTTGCTGGCTGGCGGGGCCGGAAACGCCCTGGGGTTTCGCCTTTTTGTGGCACTGTTGACGTTCTCGCCACCCCATGCGCAGATTTGGGAAGATGACCAACCCTAAAGCAGACGCCGACATTACAAGCCAGAGCACTGGCTCGCCAACGATCGATGTGGTCGACCGGCACATCACTGAGTGGCTGAAGCTTCAGTCTTCTTTGAGGGAAGACAATCGCTTCTTTCCTCCCTCCAGCGAATGGGCAGAAAAGATGATCTCGGCCAGCGTGTCCCGGCGATCGGGTCTTGAGGTCGGAACGCCGGTATTCCGGGCCCGAATCAACGGAGGCGATCGGATGCGCATGCCGCTGCAACGCCACGAGATGGGCGCAAATCCCATGGCCCCGCCTGGAAGGCTCAACCCGGAGGGAATACCATGCCTTTACCTTTCTTTCGACAGTCCGACCGCCTTAGCCGAGATGCGACCTTGGCCAGGAGCGCGGGTTTCTGTGGCAGAAGGAACAACGACAAAACCCCTGTCAATCGCCGACCTGTCAGGTCAGGTCAGTAAGGCCTTGGACAGTGACGGGATCATGGCCCTCCTGCTGGCGG
>JAYUZK010000205.1:0-3162 GCA_043751835.1 Gemmatimonadota bacterium
CTGATTCCATTCCTCGAGCACGACGACGCCAACCGCGCGCTGATGGGCTCGAACATGCAGCGGCAGGCCGTGCCACTCCTCTTCCCCGGCTCGCCGACGGTTGGCACCGGGCTCGAGGGCAAGGTGGCGAGCGACTCGGGCGCGGTGATTTCAGCCCGGCGGGGCGGTGTGGTCACCCGGGTCACGGCCGATGAGATCATCGTGGACTCCGGCACCGCCGGCGCCACCAACGTGCCGCTCGCCCGGCTTGCCCAGGTGGACCGCTATCGGGTCAAGAAGTTCTGGCGGACCAATCAGGACACCGCCATCAATCAGCGGCCCCTCGTGCAGGTCGGCGATGAGGTCGGGCAGGGGCAGATCATCGCCGACGGGCCGGCCACCCAGCACGGTGAGCTGGCCCTCGGCAACAACGTCACCGTGGCTTTCATGCCCTGGTACGGGCACAACTTCGAGGACGCCATCGTCCTCTCGGAGCGGCTGGTCAAGGACGACGTCTACTCCTCGATCCACGTCCAGGAACTCGAGCTCCACGTTCGGGACACCAAGCGGGGCCAGGAGGAAATCACCCGGGAAATCCCCAACGTCTCCGACGAGGCGCTGGTGGATCTCGACGAGCGCGGGATCATCCGGGTCGGCGCCCACGTGAAGCCGGGCGACATTCTGGTCGGCAAGATCACGCCGAAGGGTGAAACCGAGCTTTCGCCCGAGGAAAAACTCCTCACGGCGATCTTCGGCGAAAAGGCCAAGGACGTGAAGGACAGCTCGCTCAAGGTGCCACCCGGGATGAAAGGCACCGTAATCGACGTCAAGATCTTCAGCCGGGTCGAAGATCAGGTGGTCGAGAAGGACCGGGGCGACCGGATCGGCGAGGTTCGCCGGATCGAGCACGACGAGAAGACCCGGATCAACGATGTCATGGTGGCCGAGCTCAGGGAGCTGCTGGCCGGCCAGGAAGTCGCGCTGATGCTCAAGGCCGGAACCGTGGAGGAGTTTCTCCCCGCCGGCACCAGGCTCACGGCCGACCACCTGGCGGATGTCGACTTTCATGAAACCGACCTCAAGACCCTCCGCCTGGCCAACAAGGCCGCCAACGAGCGGGTCCGGATGACGATCGATGCGGCCGCCCGCGAGCGAGCCCGGGTCGAGGAGAAGGCCGAGGATCAGATCGACAAGATCCTCCAGCCGGACGAGTTGCCCCCGGGCGTGATCCAGCTGGTCAAGGTCTATTTGGGCGAGAAGCGGAAGATCTCGGTCGGCGACAAGATGGCCGGCCGTCACGGCAACAAGGGCATCGTCGCCCGGATCGTGCCTGAAGAAGACATGCCGTTCCTCCCGGACGGCACCCCGGTTGACATCGTCCTCAACCCGCTCGGCGTGCCGAGCCGGATGAACCTGGGTCAGATCCTCGAGACCCACCTCGGATGGTGCGCCACCATCCTTGGTTTCAAGGCCAAGACCCCGGTGTTCCGCGGCGCCGACGAAGGCGAGATCGGGCTGCTCCTTCGGGTGGCCGGGGTGAAGTGGGCCGGGACCGCCCTGGGCTTCAAGCACCTGCCGCCGGATCCATCGGCCGACCTGGTTCGGACCATCGCGCACGACATGCACAAGCTGGGCTTCTCCCGGAAGAGTCTGGTCGAAGCCGGGATTGCCGACCTTGCCCATGCCGGAGTCTCGGCGGCCACCAAGAAACTATTCCACGACGTGGAGACGTTCCTGGTTGCGGCCGGCAAAGAGCTGATCGAGCGGGAAGAAATCCAGCGCAAGAACGAGATCGGCTATCACAAGGCCGCGATCGAGAAGGCGACTGGCGGGAGCAAGAAGGCTCTCGAGGTCGCCTTGAAGGCGATCGAGAACGCCCCCGCCGACGCCCTGGCGATGCTCACGGCCGCCGAGGCGCCTGAACTGGCGCCGGTGGTGGCCGGCAAACCCACGGCGGAGCAGGTGAGTGCCGCGGCGGACGCCGTGATCCGGAAGGCTGGTCTGAAGCCCGCCGGCAAGGTCCGCCTTCGCGATGGGCGGACGGGTCAGAGCTTCGAGAGCGATGTCACCGTTGGCACGATTTACATGCTCAAGCTCTCGCACCTGGTGGACGACAAGATCCACGCGAGGTCGATCGGACCATACTCGTTGGTGACCCAGCAGCCGCTCGCGGGCAAGGCGCAGTTCGGCGGCCAACGGTTCGGTGAAATGGAAGTGTGGGCGCTCGAGGCGTATGGTGCCGCTCACCTCCTGCAGGAAATGCTCACCGTCAAGTCGGACGACGTCAACGGCCGCAGCAAGGTGTACGAAGCGATCGTGAAGGGACAGAATCTTCCGGAACCGGGGATTCCCGAGTCCTTCAACGTACTGGTCAAGGAACTGCAGGCGCTGGGTCTCAAAGTCACGTTGGGCGCCACCGCAGAAGGTGAGGAGTAACGCACCATGATTGATTTCCGAAGCGGACGCGAGCCGAAGAGCTCGAGTTTCGATTACATCGCGATCCGGATCGCCTCTCCCGAGGAGATCCGCGGTCCCCGCGATCCGAAGGAACGGGAACGGCTCGAGCTCCAGGGGCTCCGGGCCTGGTGGTCGTGGGGCGAGGTGACCAAGCCCGAGACCATCAACTACCGGTCCTTCAAACCGGAACGGGATGGTCTGTTCTGCGAGCGGATCTTCGGCCCGGTCAAGGACTGGGAATGCCATTGCGGCAAATACAAGCGGATCCGGTACCGCGGGGTCATCTGTGATCGCTGCGGAGTCGAGGTTACGCTGTCGAAGGTGCGGCGCGAACGGATGGGCCACATCGAGTTGGCCGTGCCGGTCGCCCACATCTGGTTCTTCAAGACCCTGCCGAGTCCGATGGGGAACCTGCTCAATATCACGCTTCGTCAGCTCGAGCGGGTGATCTATTACTCGGCCTACGTCGTCATCGAACCGGGCAAGCAGGAGGTCGAGCCGGGCCAGTTGCTCGACGAAGACGAGTATTTGAATCTCCGGGTTCTGGCCCGGGACGCCAACGATACCGGCTTCCGAGCCGAAATCGGGGCCCCCGCGGTTCGGGCGATGCTCGAGAAGATCGACATCAAGAAGCTGGCCGACGAGCTCCGGTCGGGCGTCGCGCACGAGACCAGCCAGCATCGCAAGAAGCAGATGCTCAAGCGGCTCAAGATCGTCGATGCCTTC